>NZ_JBSGCR010000014.1:0-162908 GCF_053601935.1 Streptosporangium sp. NPDC004631
CGTCCCGGTGGTGGGCGTCCTCCCTTCAATCGTGATGATCGTCCGGGTGGGGGCTACCGCGACAATCGCGGTGGTGACCGTCCGTCGTTCAACCGCGATGACCGCCCCAGCGGTGGCCGCCCTCCCCATGCCCGTGATGACCGAGGCGGACGTCCTTTCGGTGACCGTGACGGTGGGTTCCGCGGGGAAGGCGAGGGTTCCCGTACCCGTTACAGCCGGCACGATCGTGACGAGGCCCCGAGCCGTGAGCGCGAGGAGCTGCCTCCGCTCGCTCCCGACATCACCCCGGAGGAACTTGACAAGGAGATCCGGGAAGAGCTGCGCTCCCTTCCGCTGGACCTCGCGGACCTGATCTCCTGCCACCTTGTGGCGGCCACGCGGGCACTCGGGGAGGACGATGCCGAGCGGGCTTACGAGCACACCAAGGTCGCACGCCGTTTCGCGGCCAGGATCGGTGTGATCCGTGAGGCCGTCGGCATCGCGGCCTACCGGGCCGGGCACTTCGCCGAGGCGCTCAGTGACCTGCGTGCCGCCCGTCGTATGACGGGCTCCGACGCGTTCCTGCCGATCATGGCGGACTGTGAGCGTGGTCTTGGCCGCCCCGAGCGAGCCCTGGATCTGGTCCGTTCGAAGGAGGCCGAGCGTCTTGACCGGGCAGGCAAGATCGAGCTCGCCATCGTGGAGTCGGGTGCCCGCCGGGATCTCGACCAGAAGGACGCCGCGGTCATCACCCTCCAGCGTCTGCCCGAACTGCGTGACACGCGTCCGCACCCCTGGTCGGCCAGGCTCGCCTTCGCCTATGCCGACGCCCTGGCCGACGCCGGCCATGAGGACCCCGCCACCGAGTGGTTCGGCCGGGCGATGGCCTTCGACGAGGACGGCGAGACCGACGCGGCCGAGCGCTATGCGGAGTTGACCGGTTCGGTTATCGAGGACCTTGAGGAGGACCTCGACGACGAGGCCGGTGATGAGGCAGCCGAAGCGGAGAACGGCGAGGCCCTCGAAGGGGAGGTGGCGGAGTTCAACGGTTTCGACGCCGACAACGAGTCGGACGTCAGCATTGACGATGCCGCCGACCTGGACGCGCAGATTGAGGCCGAGGACGACCTCGAAGAGTACGAGTCCCTCATCGATCACGTTTCGGAGGAGGAGGCTCCCGTCTCGGAGAAGGCCGTTGGGGAGGCCGAGGAGAGTGCCCAGGGCAAGGTGGAGGAGAAGGTCGAAACCGGTGTCGGTCCGGCCTTCATCGAGCCCGACTTCGGTGATGTCCTGGACGACCCCATCGACGCGGATGAGGACGAGGACGAGGACATGACCAAGAGTAAGAAGTAGTTCCATGCCCGCCTCGGAAGAACGGAACCGCTCTTCCGAGGCGGGCCGTCCGTTCTACGGCTGGACCCGGTCCAGCCAGTGAAGGATGCCCGCGACGTTGGACGGGGCGCCGCTGAGGAGTTCGAACTGCTCGGCGGTCGCGTCGTCGGCCCTCAGTGCGGAGTACCGCTCCCGGGTGCGCTCCCTGACCATTGCCACCGCGTGATCCAGATCCATGCCCTCGGAGCGTGCCTGGCAGGTCAGGTCGACCCAGACGCGGAGCTCCTCCGCTGACCGTTCCAGGGTCTCCGCCACGTCCGTGACCGGCCCGTAGTGGCTGAACAGCAGCCGCTGCGGCCCCAGCGCCTCGAACAGGGCTATCGAATCCAACGCGGTCCGCAGGTCGAAGTCCGGCGGTGGTGTGGCGGGGCGCAGGTCACCTGTCTGCGGGAGGTAGACCCCGGCGGCGTCACCGACGTAGAGGTCACCGGTGCCCGAGTCGATCAGTCCCACGTGGTGCTTGGCGTGACCGGGGGAGTAGTGGCTGCTCAGCGTGCGCCCGTTGCCGAGGTCGATGGCTCCTGTGTCGCCGAGCGCGCGGATGCGCGAGGCGTCGGTGGGCGCCAGCTCGCCGAACAGGCTGTCCAGCCGATCACCCCAGACCATCCGGGCGCTGGCCATCAGCCGGGAGGGGTCGGCCAGATGCCGGGCACCCTTCTCATGAACCACGATCTCCGCCTCCGGGAAGAACCCGGCGATGTCGCCGACCCCGCCCGCGTGATCCAGATGGATGTGCGTGACGACGACGGTGGCGAGGTCACCCGGACCGACGCCGAGAGACGTCAGAGCGTCGCGCACCACCGGTGCGGAGGTGGAGGTGCCCGTCTCCACCAGGCACGGGCGGTCTCCGAGGATCAGATATCCCGCCGTGATGCCCGAATATCCCGCCATCCTTGTGTCGATCTCATAGACCTCTCCGCCGAGGGCGGTGATGTTGTCCACAGGCCACCTCAGAACTGGAAGCGATATCCCCAGAACGGCGTTCTGGCCATTCAGGTGTAGTCCACATCGTAAAGAGTGGTCCTCGATCGGCAGAGATCGGAGGAGGATTCGATGGATCGAAACGAGGTCGTCCTGGTGGGCCGTCTCCCCGAAGCGGTGCGCGTCAGGCCGCTGCAGGGCGGGAGCGCGCTCGGCACCTGGAGGTTGATCGTCCGGAGACGGCAAGGTGGTCGCAGGATCCGGGTGGACACCATCCTGTGCGCGTCGTTCCGACCCGAGGTCACCGTGGCCGTGGCCGAATGGCTTCCTGACGACATGGTCGAGGTGGTGGGCTCGCTCCGCCGCCGCTGGTGGGGAAGTGACGGGGCGAAGTCGTCCGGCTATGAGGTCGAGGTCCATTCGGCCAGACGTCTCGGACGGCGGATCGTCACGACTCTGAGCGGTGGTGACGAGGGGGTGCCGACTTCGATCGCGCCCAGACCTGTGCGTTCACTACTGTCCGTGGAGGGGGCCACGGTGGAGAAGGAGAGACTGCGGGCCTCCGGTTCCGAGCCGGTTCCCCGCTTCGGAAAGGGCGGGCTGGTGCCCGCTCCACGATGCGCGGAGACGCTCTCCCCGAGTTGACTTCCCCTTCCCGGCCAGAGCGGAGGACTCTCACCCCCACGGGTTGGGTTTCCCGCTTCACCGGGTGGCGTCTCCGCTGTTCTCGCGGGTCAGGGCTTACGGTCCCCCGCCGGCCGTCCAGGGGCGTTTCACCTCGCCCCCGGCCGTTTGGCCCCGGTCTGTTCAGCGGCTCCGCACTATTTATGTTTTCTGCACTATTTATGTCATTTATTCGGTTTGCGTGGCTTGCGTTGTTTATGTGGTCAGCCGAGGGCCAGCGTGCGCAGCACCAGCCCGGTGCGGGGCTTGGGGCCGAAGGAGGTGGACTTGCGCGGCACCCGCTCCTCCTGGGCCGCTACCGCGAGCACGTCGTCGACGCTCAGCGGGTTGAGCAGCACCGCCGTTCCCCCCGACTCCCGAGCGAGTCGTATCGCCGTCTCCGGATCATGGTGCACGATGCGCACCGACCGTTCGTCGTCCTGCGTTCCCCAGACCTTGGGCAGCAGAAACTCCGCCAGGACGGCGGTGTTCAGCGCGCACCACCGGGCGGACCGATCGGCGGGCATGGCGTGTGCGAGCTGATCCGGATCCGGTTCGGCGAGCAGATACGCCGCCTCTCCGTCGGAGAGCAGGTAGGCCGGTTCCGCGGCGTCCGCCAGCGCGGCCAGCCCCTCGGAGAGGTCGGCGTACTCCTGCACTTGCCAGGCCCCCTTGGCCTTGGCCAGGGCGTCTTCCAGTGGAAGCTCCGGAACGACCCGGTGGATGGCCTTCAGGTCCGGCGGGTAGGAGGTGGAGTCCACCAGGAGTGCCAGACCGAAGTCCCAGGGCCCCGGCTTCGCGGGCCCGCCTGGGACGCTCGTGCCGGAAGGGTTTGCGCCCGGCGAGGCGTGGTGCTCGCGCTGAAGCGCGAGATAGGTGGCGTACCGGTGGTGACCGTCGGCGATGAGGGCCTGGCGGGTGCGGAGATCGGTGTTGAGGGAGACGAGTTCGCCGGGATCGGTGATGGCCCACAGCCGATGCCGGAAACCGTCACGGGTCTCCAGGTCGACCAGGGGAACCCGGGAGGCGGCGATCCGGTCGACGAGACGGGTGGCGGCGCCTTCCCCGCCCTCGTAAAGCAGGAAGATGGGCTCCAGGTTGGCCTCGGTGGTGCGCATCAGGGCCAGGCGGTCGGCCACCGGGCCGGGCATCACGTCCTCGTGTGGCAGGATGACACGCCGCTCCGGAACCGTCAGGCCCACGTCGCCGATGAGCCCGCGCTGGAGGACCCCCGGCCCGGTCTGCTCGTAGACGTAGACGGCGGGTGTCTCGTCGGCAACCAGCACGCCGGAGGAGAGCCAGGTGTCCAGGGTCTCCCGAGCCTCGGCGTACCGGTGACGGTCGGCGCCGGGAAGGATCAGCCGCACCACGTTGTTGGGATGCGCGTCGAGCAGGTCCTGAACACCGGCCTCCTCGATGAGGTCGTACGGGGGGGAGGTCACCTCGGCCAGATCGTCGACCGCGAACCGTAGGCCGTGAAACGGGCGTAGCACCAGCCCGTCAGGTATCGGCAGTTCAGGATTCGCCATATAGGGCATGCTGCCATAAAGGCCTGAAACGTCCAGGGGTCGCCTCGACGGCGCGGCGGCACCCGGTCCGTCAGGGAATCGGTCAGATCTGTCGTCTGTCGATGAAGGAGGCCTCACGTATGGTCCAAGGACGTAGCGGTCCGTCTGATTCCCCCAACCCCGAGACGGGCGCTCCGGTCGGGGACGTCTACGAATGGTTTCAACGAGGGATGAAACTCCTGGGCGAGGGCAGCCCGGCGGCGGCGGCCGCCCTGCTGGAGCGCGCCGCCGGTGCCGAGCCGGAGTCGCGGAGCATCCGGGAGGCGCTCGCCCGAGCCCAGTTCAACTCCAGGCAGTACGCCGACGCCGCCGACAGCTTTCGGTGGATCATCGACGCCAACCCGACTGAGGACTACGCCTACTTCGGTCTCGGCCTCGCCCTGTGGCGGAGTGGAGACATGGAAGGAGCTCAGGAACCTCTGGCCATCGCCGCGGCCATGCGACCCGACCAGCGGCACTACGTATCGGCCCTGAAAAGTGTCCGGGCGACGTTACGCGCCCGCCGGACGTGAACTCGGATGATGAAATGGGCGAGTGAACACACAGCCGCTGATCGACCCTTATGACACCCTCTTGCTTGATCTGGATGGGGTGGTGTATCTCGGGCGTGACGCCGTACCGGGGGCTCCGGAGGCGTTGCGCCAGGCGGTGGAGCGCGGTGTGCGGCTCGCCTACGTCACCAACAACGCCTCGCGCACCCCCGGTGCGATCGCCCAGCACCTGAGCGCGCTCGGCGCGCCGGCGTCCGCCGCCGACGTGGTCACCTCGGCCCAGGCCGCCGCGCGACTGGTGGCCGAGAGGGTCGAGCCGGGGGCCGCCGTGCTTGTGGTTGGGGGGATGGGGTTGCGCAGCGCTCTGCGCGCCCACGGGCTGCGCCCGGTCAGCACCGCCATGGACACCCCGGCCGCGGTGGTGCAGGGCATCGCTTCTCACCTCTCCTACGGTCTGCTGGCGGAGGGGGCGCTGGCCGTACGGCAGGGGGCACTCTTCGTGGCCGCGAACGCGGACTCGACCATGCCGACCGGCCGAGGCGAGATGCCGGGCAACGGCGCGATGGTCCGGGTGATCGCCACGGCGACCGGGGTGGAGCCGATCGTCGCGGGCAAGCCCGAGCCACCGTTGCATCGCGAGGCGATGTTGCGGACCGGGGCCAGGAGGCCGCTGGTGGTCGGTGACCGGCTCGACACCGACATCGAGGGGGCGACCAACGCCGGAGTGGACAGCCTGCTCGTGCTGACCGGTGTGGCGAGCCCACTGGACCTGCTGACCGCCGCCCCCCGGCACCGGCCCACCTATGTCGCCGCCGACCTGTCGGCCCTGCACCGGCCCTACCCTCGCGTACAGCGAAACGGGGACCGCTGGGTCTGCCGGGGATGGATCGCCCGCTGGGACGGGGGATGCCTCCGTCTCGACGGCCAAGGGGAGGCGATCGACGGGCTCCGGGCGGCCTCCGCCGCGACCTGGGAGGCGGTGGGCGGCGGCCGGGCCGACGAGGACGCGGTGAAGGCCGTCCTCGGCTCCTCTCTCCCCGGACGTGTACCGTCCACGCGAAACGGTTGATGACCGTTTGACGAGCGCCCTTCACCCCCGCGCCCGGCACCGTCCGCCCGGCACCGTCGACGCCCCCTTCTCTGGCGCGGCGCCACCGCCCCGCCCCCTGACAGACGTCCTCCCCCACCGGGACAGGTCACCCCGCCTTCCACCCGGGTGACCCCGGAGGTGGGCATCCGGCGGGGGGCTGGTTCTCCTGGAACGTGTGAATCGGCGAACTACCGGGGGTGTCTCGCTCGTTGTCATGTCAGCAAGGCCGACAGCCGCCTCGCCTCGGGTGGGACGGTTCGGGCGGTCAGTGGGTTCCGTGACGGGGAGTTGCCGTCCGAGTCGCGCGTATGGAGCGGTTCACAGGAGTTTGCGCAGGCGCAGCAGGTCACTGAAGCTGGCATCGATCTTGACCCGGCCACCGAACACCGCGCGTCCCATGTCGAGCTCGCCGTTGACCAGGGAGATCAGATCGTCGCTGCCGATGGTCAGCTTCACGTCGGCGCGTCCGCCACCGGCTGGGGGCAGGTCCTCGAAGGGGCCGAGCCCACCGTGGTGGATCCGGCCGTAGAAGGTGACGTGGAGGTCGCTGATGTGACAGCTGATGCTGCGCTCGACCACGTGCCTGGCACGGCTCTCCTGGTCAAGCTCGTCGAACTGCTCGCCGAGTTTAAGCAGTGCCGCCCGGCACTCGTCGACGCTCGCCATTGTTTGGCGTTCCCTTCTGTTAGGACCGGTCCGAAACCCTCGCACCTACGGACGGTAGCGTTCCACACCAACCCGGTATGTGATCCGGTCCGGTGACGTTGGTGAGGGGGCTTCTGTCATGGTCTCCGGGGCATTGCGGGGATATGGATGCAGGCTGTCGGCCTTGCTGACATGACAACGAGCGAGACACCCCCGGTAGTTCGCCGATTCACACGTTCCAGGAGAACCAGCCCCCCGCCGGATGCCCATGCCCGGGGTCACCCGGGTGGAAAGGCGGGGTGACCTGTCCCGGGGGTGACCTGTCCCGGTGGAGGAAGAGCCTGTCCCGCCGGGGGGCGACGGGCTCTTCGCCGGGGCCGCGCCCGGGCGGACGCCGGTCGCCCGGAGGTTGGGCGCCGGCCCAGGGAGCGGGGAAGAGCCACAGGGGGCACAGCACGACGACTGGGGGCCGCGCCGGGTACCAGCCCGCAGACGGGCGTCGGCAGCCCGGGGCCGGACGGTGGTCAGGGGCGCTCTGGGGGGACGGGGACCGGACGGCGGCCGGAAGAGGTGCGGGGGGCCGGGCTGTGGTCCACAGGGTGGCGTGGGGGCCGGGCGGCGGTCCGGGGGGTGGCGGGGGGATGCCGGGGCGACGACCGCCACGGCTTCCGATACCGTCGACACGTCAACGGGGTCAACGGGAGGGACGGCTCGCGTGGCGTGCACCCGGATGATCATCGAATCGGCCCAGAGCACCTCCGGAGGGGGCGCATGACGGACCTGCCGGAAGACGTCGGCGAGGAGCGGGTGGACACCGCGCTGGGAGGGCTCACCCGTCTTGGCATGGTGCCCGTCTCGGCTCACGTGCACGTGTTCGAGGAGGTGTTCACCGGGCTGGAGCAGGCGCTCGCCTCGGTGGACGGCACCCCGGACCGGCACCGGTGAGCCGGCGGACGCGCCTCGACAGCGAGCTGGTGCGGCGCGGGCTGGCCCGCTCCCGGGAGCAGGCGGCCCAGCTCATCGAGGCCGGCCGGGTCACCGTCGGCGGCCAGACGGCGGCCAAGCCCGCGACCCAGGTGGAAACCGCCTCGGCGATCGTGGTCGCCGAGGTGGCCGAGGGGCCCGACTACGTCTCGCGTGGGGCGCACAAGCTGCTCGGCGCGCTGGAGGCCTTCGGGCCCCGGGGGCTGACCGTCGCCGGGCGCCGCTGCCTGGACGCCGGGGCCTCGACCGGGGGTTTCACCGACGTGCTGCTGCGCAACGGCGCGGCGCACGTGCTGGCCGTGGACGTCGGGTACGGCCAGCTCGCCTGGTCCCTGCGGACCGACGAGCGGGTCACCGTCATGGAGCGGGTCAACGTCAGGGATCTGACACCCGACGCGGTGGGGCAGGCCCCCACGCTGGTGGTCGGCGACCTGTCGTTCATCTCGCTCCGTCTGGTGCTGCCCGCCCTGGTCGCCTGCGCCGCCGAGCGGGCGGACTTCGCGATGCTGGTCAAGCCCCAGTTCGAGGTCGGCAGGGAGCGGGTCGGCGCGGGCGGGGTCGTCAGGGACCCCGAGCTGCGGGCTCGGGCCGTACAGGACGTCGCCGAGGCCGCGCTGAGGCTCGGCCTGACCGTGCGGGGCGTCACCGCGAGTCCGCTGCCGGGCCCGGCGGGCAACGTCGAGTACGTCATCTGGCTGGGCAAGGGCGAGGGTCCCCCGGCGGTCGAGGATCTCACCGCCGAGATCGGGCGCGCGGTGGCGGAAGGTCCCCGGTAGTGCCCACCCCGCGAAAGAGTGGAAATTGACCTCCTCCCCGCGGCTGAGGCCGGGGTATTCCACCCCTGACGGGGTGGGGTTCCCGCTTCACCGGGCCGCGCCCTCGCCGCTTTCGCGAGCCGGGTCCTACCGGCCCTCCACAGGCGTTTCTCCTCTCCGCCGGCCCGGCGGAGAGGAGACGACCACGCATCCGGTGGCCTGGTCGTCGCCACCGCCGGACGACCTGCCGGCCCGTGCGGTGCCGTGCCGCGTTTCCGCCCCCGGGCCAAAGCCCGGCGTCTCCACGCTCAAGGAGTTTCGATGACTGCCGAGCGCATCGTGCTGGTCACCGTGCACACCGGGCGGGGGGCGGCCATCGACAGCGCCCGGCTGGTGATCGGCCGTCTGGTGGACGCCGGCCTGACGGTGCGCGTCCTCAGCGCCGAGGCGGAGTCGATCGGGTGTACGGGCGCCGAGGTGATGCCCGCGGGCGCGGCGGCGGTGCAGGACGCCGAGATGATGATCGTGCTGGGCGGTGACGGCAGCCTGCTGCGGGCCGCCGAGCTGGCCCGGCCGGCCGGGGTGCCGCTGCTCGGTGTCAACCTCGGGCACGTCGGCTTTCTGGCCGAGGCCGAGGTGGAGAATCTGGCGGACGCGGTGGACTGCGTGGTGCGGGGCCGCTACGACGTGGAGGAGCGGATGACCGTCGAGGTCACCGCCCGTCTCAACGGCCAGTTGCTGGCCGACACCTGGGCGCTCAACGAGGCCACGGTGGAGAAGCGCGAGCGGATGCTTGAGGTGGTCGCCGAGATCGACGGGCGCCCGCTGTCACGCTGGGGGTGCGACGGGGTCATCTGCGCCACCCCGACGGGCTCCACCGCCTACGCGTTCTCGGCCGGCGGCCCCGTGGTCTGGCCGGAGGTGGAGGCGATGCTGCTGGTGCCGATCAGCGCCCACGCGCTGTTCGCCCGGCCGCTGGTGGTCTCCCCCCGCTCCACACTGGCGCTGGAGATTCAGCCGGCGACGGCCGGAGCCGTGCTGTGGTGCGACGGCCGCCGCAGGTTCGACCTGCCCGCCGGGACGCGGGTCGAGGTCCGCCGGGCCGAGATGCCGGTACGGCTGGCCCGGCTGCACGGTGTGGAGGACACCGGAGCGCCGTTCACCGACCGGCTGGTCGCCAAGTTCGATCTTCCTGTCCAGGGGTGGCGTGGCCGGGTGCGACCGTAGTTCGTCCGGGCGATCGTGGTCCCGAGCGCGTAGGATCGTGCCCGCGCACCGCACTGATGTTCGGTGAATTCGATGTGACGGGAGGGACCAGTGCGACCCAGGGTCGAGGAGGTCCGTATCCGAGGGCTCGGTGTGATCGACGAGGCCGTCCTGGCCCTCTCGCCGGGATTCACCGTGCTCACGGGCGAAACCGGTGCGGGTAAGACCATGGTGGTGACCGGTCTGGGCCTGCTCTTCGGCGGCCGGGCGGATCCGGCCCGCGTCCGCCCGGGGGCGGACAAGGCCACCGTGGAGGGCACGCTCGTGGTCGATCCGGCGGGCCGGGTGGCCCAGCAGGTGCGGGACGTGGGCGGTGAGGTCGAGGGTGCCGAGCTGATCATCTCGCGGACCGTCTCCGCCGAGGGCCGCAGCCGTGCCTGGCTGGGCGGGCGCACCGTCCCCGTGGGCACCCTCACCTACCTGGCCGAGGACCTGGTGGCCGTACACGGCCAGATGGATCAGCAGCGGCTGCTTCAGCCCGGGCGCCAGCGCGCCGCCCTCGACCGCTACGCGGGTGAGGACCTTCTCAAGCCGTTGCGCGCCTACGAACTGACCTACAAACGGCACAGGCAGGTCGCCGACCAGCTGGCCGAGCTCACGGCCCGGGCTCGGGAGCGCGCCCAGGAGGCCGACCTGCTGCGGTTCGGGCTGGATGAGGTGGAGCGGGCCGACCCCAGGCAGGGGGAGGAGGCCGTGCTGCGCGAGGAGGAGGAGAGGCTCTCCCACGCCGACTCCCTGCGGAACGCCGCGGAGGCCGCGCATCGGGCACTGCTGGGCGATCCGATGTCCGGTGAGCAGGAGATGCAGGACGCCATCGCGCTGGTCGGCCGGGCGCGCACCGTCGTCGAGGCGGTGCGTGACTTCGATCCGGTGCTGGCCGGGATCGCCGACCGGCTCGCCGAGGCCGGGTACCTCATCGCCGACGTGGCCACCGAGCTGGCCTCCTACGCCGAGTCGGTCGAGGCCGACCCGGTCCGGCTCGCGGTCGTGCAGGAGCGCCAGGCCGTGCTCACCCACCTCATCCGCAAGTACGGCCAGGACACCGGTGTGGTGCTCGCCTGGGCCGCGCAGGCCGCGCGCCGTGTCGCCGAGCTCGAAGGTGACGACGAGCGGATCGGCGGGCTCTCCCGCGAGCACGAGGAGCTCACCGTCCGCCTCACCGAGCTGGCCGCCGAGCTGACCCGGGTCCGCGCCGTCGCGGCCGAGCGGTTCGGGCAGGCCGTCACCGAGGAGCTCACCGTGCTGGCCATGCCGCACGCCAGGGTGGTGGTCACCCTGGCAGCCGCCGCCGACTTCGGCCCCCACGGAGTCGACGAGGTCGAGCTGCGCATGTCCCCGCACCCGGCCTCGCCCCCGCTGCCGCTGAACAAGGGTGCCTCCGGCGGCGAGCTGAGCCGGGTCATGCTGGCCATCGAGGTGGTGTTCGCCGGTGCCGACCCGGTTCCCACGTTCGTGTTCGACGAGGTCGACGCGGGGGTGGGCGGCAAGGCGGCGGTGGAGATCGGGCGGAGGCTGGCGCGGCTGGCCCGCACGGCCCAGGTGATAGTCGTCACCCACCTGCCGCAGGTGGCGGCCTTCGCCGACCAGCACCTGGTCGTGGAGAAGGCCGGTGACGGCAGCGTGGTGCGCAGCGGCGTCGTCGCGCTCGACAAGGACGGCCGGGCACGTGAGCTCTCCCGTATGCTCGCTGGATTGGAGGACTCCGAGCTGGGCCGGGCGCACGCGGAGGAGCTGCTGGTGATCGCCGCCGCCGACAAGGCGTGAGTCGCCGCCGGCAGGGCGGAAGAAGGAATACCAGGGGGCGTTTTGGATAGCTCGGGGGAGCGGGGCCGCGTGGGCATCTCCAGTGACGAATCTGACACACCGTCGGCCGCATGGCTCCGGTGGTCTTTCCCTCTGGCAGGATGGTCGTGATGAAGGTGCCGACTGACGGGCTTCAGCGCAAGCTCAACGGTTACCTCCGCCGCAGGAAGGTCACGGACCTTCCCGGGATAACGGCAGTGGCGAGAATCGATCGGCGGACCAAGAGGCTGACCAAGCGCCTCAGGGCCGGGGAAATCGCGATTATCGATCACGTCGACGTTGACCGGGTGAGCGCGGAGGCGCTTGTCGCGTGTGACGCGGCCGGCGTGGTCAACATCGCCTCTGGCATCAGCGGCCGCTACCCCAACCTGGGCCCGCAGATCCTCGTCGAGGCCGGGGTCGTGTTCGTCGACAACGCCACCACCGAGCTGTTCGATCGGATCAAGGACGGCGACCTGGTCAGGCTGCACGAGGGGGTCGTCTACCTTGAGGAGGAGGTGGTCGGCAAGGGCGACGTGCAGACGGTGGAGTCCGTCGATGCCGCGATGGTCGAGGCGCGGGCCGGGCTGACCGTCCAGATCGAGGCGTTCGCGGCGAACACCATGGAGTACGTCCGGCGCGAGCGTGACCTGCTCATCGACGGGGTCGGCGTGCCGGACATCCGGACCGTCATGGACGGGCGGCATGTCCTCATCGTGGTGCGCGGCTACCACTACAAGGAGGACATCGCGGCCCTGCGCCCCTACATCCGCGAGTACCGCCCCATCATGATCGGGGTGGACGGCGGCGCGGATGCCCTCATGGAGGCCGGTTACCTGCCCGACGTCATCGTGGGCGACTTCGACTCGGTGTCCGCCAAGGCTCTGACCTGCGGCGCCGAGCTGGTCGTGCACGCCTACCGGGACGGCAGGGCGCCGGGCCTGGAGCGGGTCCAGCAGCTCGGCCACGACGCCGTGCTCTTCTCCGCGATCGGCACCAGCGAGGACATCGCCATGCTGCTCGCCGACGACAAGGGCGCCGACCTGATCGTCGCCGTCGGCACCCACGCGACGCTGGTGGAGTTCCTCGACAAGGGGCGCTCGGGCATGGCCAGCACCTTCCTCACCCGCCTGCGGGTGGGCGGCAAGCTCATCGACGCCAAGGGCGTCAGCCGGCTCTACCGCAGCCGGATCTCAACCCCGTCCCTGCTCCTGCTCGTCGCCACCACGCTGATCACCATGAGCCTGGCCGTCATCGTCTCCCCGGTCGGCAAGATCTGGCTGGACAGCGTCCGCGACGTCTGGAACGGCTTCATCTTCTGGTTGGTCGGACTCTTCTCGTGATTGATTTCCGCTATCACCTCGTCTCCATCGTCGCGATCTTCCTCGCGCTGTCGGTGGGCATCGTGCTCGGCACCACCCTGCTGAAGGAGCCCGCCATCGACACGGCGGAGAGTCTCGCCAACCAGCTCCGGGTGGGCAACACCGAGCTCCGCGCCGAGCTGAAGGCGGTGCAGAGCCGGCAGGCGGCCAACGACCTCTTCGTCGCGGCCGACACCCCCAGGCTGGTGCGGGACGCGCTCGCGGGTGAGCGTGTCGTCATCGTGGAGGCCCCCGGCAGCGCGGCGGGCATGCGCGAGCTGGTGCAGAAGGTGATCACCGAGGCGGGGGCGACCGTGAGCGGCAGGGTCACCCTGACCGACAAGTACGCCGACGCCGCCCAGTCGGCCTTCGTCGACAAGCTGGCCACCGACGCCAAACCGGTCGACCTGGTCTTCGCCGCCGAGGACACGCCCTACGACAAGGCGGCCGCGGTGCTCTCCGGTGCGATCGTGACCTCCGATCCCGCGCAGGTGGGCAAGTCGAGCCAGGTGGCGGCCTCGACTCTGGAGACCTTCCAGCGGGCCGGCCTGGTGACCTTCACCGAGCAGCCCGCCAAGCGCGCCGACCTGGCCGTGCTGATCGCCCCGGCCGAGCCGTACACCGGGGACGGCGCCACCCAGCAGGCGGCCACGATCGTCTCGATGGCGGTGGGGCTGGACGAGGCGGGACGGGGAGCCGTGCTGACCGGCTCGCTGACGGGCGGCGGGGCCGGCGGGGTCATCGCCGCGCTCCGCGACGACACCGCCGCCGCGGAGAAGGTCTCCACCGTCGACAACGCTGATATGTCCATGGGCAGGGTCGTGGTGGTCTACGCTCTGCGGGAGCAACTGTCCGGGGCCGCCGGTCAGTACGGCATAGGTTCCGGTGTCTCGGGCGTCGAGCCCAGCGCGCCACCCACCCCCACGGCCACCTCCGGAGGATGATCCCCATGGCTCGTCGCGCTATTGCCGGCGCCCTCGCCGGCGTTCTCCTCGGCGCGGTGGCCGCCCGCGCCGCTTACGCGGCCTTCACCCGCAGGCCGCCGGTCGGCGACGTGGAGACCTGGAGCAGGACCAACCACCGGGGCGAGCCGATCACTCTCCTTGAGGGGCCGGCGTTCGTCGCGGGGGCCGCCGCGGCCGCGGCCGCGGTGCCCGGGCTGCCCGCCGGGGTCCGCGCGGCCGCGGTGCTGGCCGTGGCTGGCAGCGGCGGGCTCGGCGCCTACGACGACCTGTACGGCGCCACGGCCTCCAAGGGGTTCAGGGGGCACCTGAGCGCCCTGGCCAAGGGGGAGGTCACCAGCGGCGCGGTGAAGCTCCTCGGCATCGGTGTGACCGGGCTGGCCGCAGCGGCCCTGACCGCCCGCCGTCTCGCCGACATCGTGGTCAACGGCGCGTTGGTGGCCGGTGCGGCCAACCTGGCCAACCTCTTCGACCTGCGCCCCGGCCGGGCCGTCAAGGTCGGTCTGCTCGCCGCCGCACCCCTGCTCGCGGCCGGGCTCCTCCGGGGCGATCCGGTCCAGGCGACCCTGGCCGCGCTGCCCGTCGGCGCCGCGGTGGCGCTGCTGCCCGAAGACCTCGGCGAGCGGGCGATGCTGGGCGACGCGGGGGCGAACGCGCTCGGCGCCCTGGTCGGGCTGGCCGCGGCCGTCACCCTCGGCCGTCCAGGGCGTGTGGCCGTGCTCGGCACCGTGGTCGCGCTGACCGCGGCCTCGGAGAGGATCAGCTTCACCAAGGTCATCGCCGGTAACCCGGTGCTCGACCGCATCGACATGCTCGGCCGCCGTCCCGTGGAGCAGGCACCCGCGGGCCGATGATCAGAAAGATCGGGCAGGGGGTCGCGGGCGCGGCTCTGCTCATCGGGGTCGTGACGGTGTTCGCCCGGATCGTCGGATTCGGCCGTTATGTCGTTCAGTCGCAGACCGTCGGCAACTTCTGCCTGAGCACCGCCTACAACACCGCCAACTACGTGCCCAACATCATCTTCGAGCTGGTGGCGGGTGGTGCGCTGGCCGGGACCGTGGTGCCGGTGCTGGCCTCGGCGGCGTCCAGGTCCGGCACGGATCCCGAGGCCAGGGCGGAGGTCGGCCGGACCACGTCGGCGCTGCTGACCTGGGTCCTGCTGATCCTGGTGCCGTTCACCCTGCTCATCGCCGTATTCGCCGGGCCGATCGTCACGCTGCTGGTCGGCGATGTCGGCGCCGCCGACTGCGAGGTGACGGAGGTCGTCCGGGCCGGCACCGGCATGCTCGTCGTCTTCGCCCCCCGCATGATCTTCTTCGGGCTCGCCGTGATCCTGTACGGCGTGCTCCAGGCACACCGGCGTTTCCTGGGGCCCGCCCTGGCCCCGCTGGTCTCCAGCCTGTTCATCGTCGGCTCCTACCTGGTCTTCAAGCGGGTCGGCGGTGGAGCCGCACGTGACCTGGGAGATCTTGACACCACGGCACAGCTGACGCTCTCCCTCGGCGCGACGATCGCCGCCGCGGCGATGGTGCTCACGGTGGCGGGCCCCATGGCCGGACTCGGGCTCCGGCTCCGGCCCTCGCTGTCCTTCCCCCCCGGGGTCGCGGTCCGCGCCCGGCGGCTCGCCACCGCCGGCATCGCCGTGCTCGTCGCGCAGCAGATCACGCTGACCATGGTGGTCCGGCTGGCCAACGACCTGGGCGGGGCGGGCGCGACCGGTGTCTACACCTACGCCTGGGCGCTGTACCAGCTTCCGTTCGCGGTGCTGGTGGTGCCGATCGCCACCAGCTCGTTCCCGGTGCTGTCCACCCGGGCCGGCGACGGGGACCTGGCCGGGTTCGACGATCTCACCTCCGTCACCACCCGGGTGATCCTGCTGGTGACGGGGCTCGCGGCCGGGGTCATGGCGGCGGTCGCCGTGCCCGTCTCCCGGGTGTTCGTGGAGGGCACGCCCGGTGGGGACCCGGCGGAGATGGCGGGGGCCGTCGTGTTCTTCGCGCCCGGCCTGGTGGGGTACGCGCTGATGTTCCACCTCGCCCGCGTCCTGTACGCCTGCGGCCGGGGCAGGTCGGCCGCGATCGCCTCGGTCGCAGGCTGGGTGGTCGCGCTGCTGGCCCAGGTCGTGCTGGCCCGTGCCACCGGTGACCGGCCGGCCGTGGTGGGGCGGCTGGCGCTGGGCAGTACGGTCGGCATGACCCTGGGCGGGGTGCTGCTGGTGCTCGCGGTGCTGCGGGCCAGGGGCGCGGCGGCGCTGGCCGGGGCGTGGCGTGGCCTGCTCGCCGCGGTGGCCGGCGGCCTGGCGGCCTACGCGGCCGGCCTGGCCGTCGCCACGGCCTTTGACGACGTGTCCAAGTGGATGTGCGTGGCGGTCGGGCTGGGAGCGGCGCTGGCCGGTTCGGTGGCGTTCGCGGCAGTGGCCGCGCTGGTCGACGGACCGGACGTCCGGATGCTGCTGGTGCGGTTCGGGCGGGTGTCCGGTCCGGAGGGGAGTCGTACCGATGACTGACACGGGAGCGCGGGTGGCGCTGGTGCTGGGGACCAGCGCGGGCGGGGTCGGGCGGCATGTGGCCATGCTGGCCGCCGGCCTGGTGCGCCGGGGACACCCGGTGGTGGTGGCCGGTCCGCCGGCCACCGAGGAGACGTTCGCGTTCGGCCGGCTCGGGGCGAGGTTCGTGCCGGTGCCCGTCTCGGACCGGCCCCGCCCGCTGAGCGACCTGCGGGCGGTGCGGACGCTGCGGGCCCTGCGCGGGGCACACGTCGTGCACGCGCACGGACTACGGGCCGGAGCGCTGGCCGCGCTCGCCCTGACCGGCACCGGGACCGGCCTCGTGGTCACCCTGCACAACGCGGCCACCGCGGGCGGAGTCGTCGGCGCGATCCACGGTGTCCTCGAACGGATCGTCGCCCGCCGCGCCGACCGGATCCTGGTGGTCTCGCCGGATCTGGGGGAGCGGATGACCGGGCTGGGGGCCGGGCACGTCGAGGCCGCCGTGGTCCCGGCGCCGCCCCTGCCCGCCCCGGCGCGCAGCCCGGGGCGGGTCCGGGCGGACCTCGGCACGGGGGAGCGGCCCGTCCTGCTGACCGTCGCCAGGCTCGCCCAGCAGAAGGGGCTGGAGACCCTCCTCGACGTGGCGGCGGCTCTCGGCTCCGGCCGGGACTCCGGGGAGGGCGCCGGGCGGTCCGGGCGCCGGGCGGTGTTCCTGATCGCGGGGGACGGGCCCCTCCGCGGGGAGCTGCAGCGGCGAGTCGACCGGGAGAACCTGCCGGTGCGGCTGCTCGGGAACCGGGACGACGTGGCGGATCTGCTCGGTGTGGCCAGGGCCCTGCTGGTGCCCAGCCGATGGGAGGGGCAGCCGCTGAACGTGCAGGAGGCGCTGCGGGCGGGCACGCCGGTGATCGCCACCGCGGTGGGCGGCATCCCGCCGATGGTGGGCGAGGCGGGGCTGCTGGTGCCGTACGGGGACGTCGCCGCGATGCGTGCCGCGGTCGAAAGGGTGCTCGCCGACGACGGTCTCGCCGGGGCTCTGGGGGAGGCGTCCGCCCGCCGGGGCCGGGAGCTGCCCGGCGAGGAACAGGCGCTGGAGGCGGTGCTGGCGATTTACGCAGACCTGCCCAAAACGCGCTGACCATGTGGAACGTGGGGACGACCGGAACCGTCGGCGCGCACCTGACCCCTGAATTAGGTGTTACCAGGCCACAGATCTATACTTGCTTGGTTAGGGAGGGGAGTATCCCTTCGTGACAGTCCCGTCATCACGGTGTTGCCTCGCTCCACGAGGCCCCCGGGGCTGTCGGTCCGCGCAGGCTTCATGTGGGCGGGAGAGACCTCCGGCAGTCAGTCGCGCGCGCCGGAGGTTTTGCTGTGATTATTCCTGTTTGGGCTTGGGCCGCCGTGATCGGTGGCCTTCTCGTCGTCCTCGCCTTCGACCTGTGGATCGTTGACCGGGGCGAGCCCCGGGAGTTCTCCACACGGCAGGCCGGGGTCTGGGTCGGTTTCTACGTGACGCTCGCGGTGATCTTCGGCGTGGTGCTGTGGATCTTCGCGGGGCCGACCCCGGCGGGACAGTTCTTCGCCGGTTACCTCACCGAGTACAGCCTGAGCGTCGACAACCTTTTCGTCTTCTACATCATCATGAGCCGCTTCGCGGTGCCGAAGATCCACCAGCACAAGGTGCTGCTGGTCGGGGTTCTGATGGCCCTGATCATGCGGGGCATCTTCATCGCCGTCGGCGCCGCCGCGCTGTCGAGCTTCAGCTGGCTGTTCTACGTCTTCGGCCTCTTCCTCATCTACACCGCGGTGCAGCTGATCCGTCAGCACGGCCAGGACGAGGACGATTTCAACGAGAACGCCCTGCTGCGCTGGGCGCGCCGGGTGCTGCCGCACACCGACGACTACGTGGGCTCCAAGGTGGTCGTCAAGGTCGGTGGCAGGCGCATGGTCACCCCCCTGCTGATCGTGATGCTCGCCATCGGCACCACCGACCTCCTCTTCGCGCTCGACTCGATTCCGGCGATCTTCGGTCTCACCACCGACCCCTTCATCGTCTTCACCGCCAACGCGTTCGCCCTGATGGGTCTGCGTCAGCTCTACTTCCTGCTGGGCGATCTGCTGCAGCGGCTGGCCTACCTCAGCTACGGGCTCGCGTTCATCCTCGCCTTCATCGGGGTTAAGCTGATTCTTGAGGCGCTGCACTCCAGTGGCGTGTCCTGGGCGCCCGAGGTGCCCATCTGGCTGTCGCTGTCGGTTATCGGCGTCACCATGGTGATCACCACTGGGGCCAGCCTGATCAAGGCCCGGCGCGACGGACGCGTAAGCAAGCAAATCAGTACCTCCGCGAATGCCAAGCAGGGCTAGCGGATTGGTATAGGACGCGCTTTGCTTGTCTCGTTGCGCCGTATAAGGGCTAAGAGATGGGTAGCATCCTGCCCTAAGGCAGGTAGACATACCGGTCTAGTGCCGCAAGACATCACAAAGGTTCCCTGTGTCCCACGATTCAGCAAGCCATCAGTCCGGCCGTGTACGGCTGGCGCGTGGCGTCTCCCCGTGGTTGCTCCCGACCGCGACGGCCGCCGCCGTGACCTCGCTGCTCAGCCGCCGTGACCGGCGCTGGGCGCCGGCGGCGGTTCCGCTGGCCGCGCTCACCGGCGGCATGCTCTGGTTCTTCCGGGACCCCGAGCGCACACCGGGGCCCGGAAGGATCCTGTCGCCCGCGGACGGCGTGGTACAGAGCATCGACCCGTGGCCGGACGGCCGCACGCGTGTGGCCGTCTTCATGAGCCCGCTCGACGTGCACGTCAACCGCTCACCCATGGCCGGCACGATCACCTCGATCGAGCATGTGTCCGGAGGGTTCCTGCCCGCCTTCAACAAGGACAGCGACAGGAACGAGCGGGTCGTGTGGCACCTGGACACCGAGCTCGGCGACATCGAGCTGGTCCAGATCGCCGGCGCGGTCGCCCGGCGCATCCTGCCCTACCTGGCCGTGGGCGCGAAGGTGGCCAAGGCCGACAGGATCGGGCTCATCCGGTTCGGTTCGCGGGTGGACGTCTACCTGCCCGCCGGGATCGAGCCCGCCGTGTCGGTCGGACAGCGGACCGTCGCGGGGGTGACCGGACTTGACCACGGCTGACGCCAGCTGGCCTCTGGACGAGACGGACGACGAGCCCCGGGGGCCGGTGGGCCAGGCGTTCCGGCTCTCGGCGGCCGACTCCCTCTCGCTCGGCAACGCGCTCTGCGGCTTCCTGGCCGTCTGCGTGCTCGCGTGGTCCGCCATCCGCGCGCTCCAGGAGGACAAACCCTTCGCCGCCGACCCCCGGTTCTTCGGCACCGCCGTGGTGCTGCTGCTGATCGGCGCCACCTGCGACCTGTTCGACGGCCTGGTGGCGCGTAAGTTCCGCGCCTCGGCCATGGGCGCCGAGCTGGACAACCTGGCCGACGTGATCAGTTTCGGCTTCGCCCCCGCCTTCATGGTCGTCATCTGGGCCGGCTTCAACCCGCAGATCCCGTTCCCGCTGGTGATGGTCGCCGCGGCGTCGGTGCTGCTGGCGGGCGTCATCCGGCTCGCCCGCTTCGCGTGCGTGAAGACCAAGAGCGGCGACTTCATGGGCCTGCCCATCCCGATGGGCGCCATGACCGTGGTCTCGATCGTGCTGCTGTTCGCGCCGTCCACCTGGACCGTGCTGCCCCTCTTCGGCGTCGCCTACCTCATGGTCAGCCGGATCGAGTATCCCAAGCCCAAGGGCAATCTGGCCGCCGTGGTCCTCGCCTGGATGATGATCAACGTCGCCTGCCTGACCATCTGGGCCGCCGGCCTGGCCGGCGGCGACACACTGATCAAGGTGGGCGCCATCATGCAGGTGGCCATGGTGTCCGCCATCCCGCTGCGCGTCCTGATGTTCAGGCGGGAGAAGCGCAGGGAGCGCAAGGAGGCGGAGGCCGGCGTCTCCTGACCCGCCGCGGCACCCCGGCACGGTTCCGGGGTCCGCCGCGGCGCGGGGCGTCCGCCTGTCACCAGCCCCGCTCGCGCCACTCCGGCAGGGAGGGCCGCTCGGCGCCCAGCGTGGTGTCGCCGCCGTGGCCGGGGTAGACCCAGGTCTCGTCGGGCAGCCGGCCGAAGATCCGCTCCGAGACGTCCGCGAACAGCTGGGCGAACCGTTCCGGATCCTTGTTGGTGTTGCCGACGCCGCCGGGGAAGAGCGAGTCGCCGGTGAACAGGTGGCCGGGGTGGTACAGGGCGATCGAGCCCGGCGTGTGCCCGCGCAGGTGGATCACCTCCAGGGCGACCACGCCCACGGTGACCTCGTCGCCGTGCTCGACCCGCAGACCCACCGGTACGGGCAGCGCCGCCGCGTCGAGCGGGTGCGCGACCACCGTCGCGCCCGTCGCCCCGGCGACCCGCTCCAGGGCCTGCCAGTGGTCGCCGTGCCGGTGGGTGGTGGCGATCCCGCTGATCGGCCGGTCGCCGATGAGCGCCAGCAGCCGGTCGGCCTCGGCCGCGGCGTCGATGAGCACGCCGTCGCCTGTCTCGTTGCATCGCAGCAGGTAGGCGTTGTTGTCGAACGGGCCGACGGCCAGCTTGGAGATCGTCAGGGCGGCCAGCTCGCGCACGTCGGCGGGTCCGCCGACCCGCACGTCACCGGTGTACGTCATGGATACTCCTCGGGCGGGGACACGGGAAGGTGCGGGGGCGCGGACAGGGCCGGCCACGGCGGCGGTGCGGGCAGCGGCCCGGCGCCGGCGGGCTGGTTGCCCGTGGTCCCCTCCGGCATCACCCTAAGCCCGGCCCCCGGTGAGCGGCCGATCAGCCAGCCCAGCAGGCTCCACGCGTCGCCCTGCACCACGGGGCCCGATCCGAGCCCCGGCCAGACCTGGCGGTGTTTGTCGCCGTCCTTGACCTCCTCCACCACGATCTCGCTGACCTGGCCGAGCCCGCGCGGCCAGGACACCATCGCGTCGTACAGCTCCCTGCGGACGAACGCCTCCGGCCAGTCGGCGCACCCGTGGCCCGCGTCCAGGTCGACATGGTGCACCTCGACCTCGCGCAGGCGGCGGGCCAGCACGTACCAGGCCGGATAGCCGGGTGGTTGCGGACCGTGGACCATCGCCGACCAGCTTTCGGCGGGCAGCGCGCGGATCACCTCCCACAGCCGGGCCGTGCTGTCCTCCAGGTCGGCCAGCTGCTCCTTGGCCGGCCGCGGGGCCCCGGCCTCGATCTCGGCGTCGCGTGTCTCCAGGTCGGGGTACTGAGGGGTCTCCACGCCGGTCCTGGCCCAGGTCAGCAGGTTGACCTGACTGTCGGCGTTGCGGGCGAGATGGGCCAGGACGTGGCCCCTGGTCCAGCCGGGCAGCCGGGAGGGAGCCGCCACGTCGGCGTCGGACAGTCTGGCCACGGTGGCGATGAGACGGTCGTTGGCGGCGGTCAGCTCGGACCGGAGCGCGTCTGTGACATCCATCCTCACACTTCATCACCGCACCGGCCGATTGTGCCAGGGCATAAATGGGAGTGTCCGCACGGTTGACATCTCAAGCGGCCGGTAGGGGTGCGGGGGAGGCCGTACCCTGGTGAGGGCGGGGAAACCCCGAGCCCCCAGATGTTGCTCCGGATTTTTGTCGGACCCCACGGCTAGTCTTCCCGCGACCGCTTCTCAACCCCTTTACATCGACGTCGGGATCGCAGTGGCTGACCGCCTCATCGTGCGTGGCGCACGTGAACACAACCTCAAGGACGTCTCGCTGGACCTGCCGCGAGACTCTCTGATCGTCTTCACCGGGCTGTCCGGCTCGGGCAAGTCGAGTCTGGCCTTCGACACCATCTTCGCCGAGGGGCAGCGCCGCTATGTCGAGTCGCTGTCGGCGTACGCCAGGCAGTTCCTCGGGCAGATGGACAAGCCGGACGTCGACTTCATCGAGGGGCTCTCGCCCGCGGTGTCGATCGACCAGAAGTCGACGAGCCGTAACCCGCGTTCGACGGTCGGCACGATCACCGAGGTCTACGACTACCTCCGGCTGCTCTGGGCGCGCGTCGGCAAGCCCCACTGTCCGCAGTGCGGTCGCGCGATCGCCAGGCAGAGCCCCGAGCAGATCGTCGACCGGGTGATGGAGCTCGCCGAGGGCACCCGCTTCCAGGTCCTGGCCCCGGTCGTCCGCGGCCGTAAGGGGGAGTACGCCGAGCTCTTCGGCCAGCTCCAGGCCAAGGGCTTCGCCCGGGCCCGGGTCGACGGCACGGTGGTCCGGCTGGACGAGCCGCCGACGCTGAAGAAGCAGGAGAAGCACGACATCGAGGTGATCGTCGACCGGCTCACGGTGAAGGAGGGCGCGCGCAGCCGCCTGACCGGTTCGGTGGAGACCGCGCTGCAGATGTCCGGCGGCACGATCACCCTGGAGTTCGTCGACCTCCCGGAGAACGACCCGAATCGCGAGCGCTTCTACTCCGAGCATCTCTACTGCCCCTACGACGACCTGTCGTTCGAGGAGCTGGAGCCCCGATCGTTCTCCTTCAACTCGCCTTTCGGCGCCTGTCCCGAGTGCACCGGCCTGGGGGTGCGCATGGAGGTCGACCCCGACCTCGTCGTGCCCGACCCGGAGAGGCCTCTGGGGGACGGTGCGATATCCCCCTGGGCGGGCGGCCACACCAGCGACTACTTCGTCCGTCTCGTCGAGGCGCTCGGGCTCGCGATGGGCTTCGCGCTGGACACCCCCTGGGAGAGGCTCCCCAAGAAGGCGCAGAAGGCGCTGCTGTACGGTCACGACGAGCAGGTCCACGTCCGATACAGCAACCGCTACGGCCGTCAGCGCTCCTACTACACCCCCTTCGAGGGGGCCATCCCCTGGGTGCAGCGCCGCCACGCCGAGTCCGAGAGCGACGGCATGCGGGAGAAGTACGAGGGCTACATGCGGGAGATCCCGTGCCCGGCCTGCGCGGGGGCCAGGCTCAAGCCGGTCTCGCTGGCCGTCACGGTGAACGGCCGTTCGATCGCCGAGGTCTCCTCGATGTCGATCGGCGACTGCGCCGGATTCCTGGCCGGGCTCACCCTGTCGGACCGCGACATGCAGATCGCCGAGCGGGTGGTCAAGGAGATCAACGCCCGGATGGGCTTCCTGCTCGACGTCGGCCTCGACTACCTGACCATGGACCGCGCGGCGGGCACCCTCGCCGGGGGCGAGGCCCAGCGCATCCGGCTGGCCACCCAGATCGGCTCCGGCCTGGTCGGCGTGCTCTACGTGCTCGACGAGCCCTCCATCGGCCTGCACCAGCGCGACAACCAGCGGCTGCTGGAGACCCTGATCAGGCTCCGCGACATGGGCAACACGCTCATCGTGGTCGAGCACGACGAGGACACCATCGCCGCGGCCGACTGGGTGGTGGACATCGGCCCCGGCGCGGGTGAGCACGGCGGCCAGGTCGTCGTCTCCGGCACCGTGGCGGACCTGCTGGCCTGCGAGGAGTCGACCACCGGCGCCTACCTGTCCGGCCGCAGGACCATCCCCGTCCCCGCCCACCGCCGCAGGCGCGACAGGAAGCGGCAGATCACCGTGAAGGGCGCCCGCGAGCACAACCTCAAGGGCGTGGACGTGGAGTTCCCGCTGGGGTTGTTCACCGCGGTCACCGGCGTCTCGGGGTCGGGCAAGTCCACGCTCGTCAACGACATCCTCTACAGCGCCCTGGCCAGGGACCTGAACGGCGCGCGCACCGTTCCCGGACGCCACGCGCGAATCAACGGGACGGACCTCGTCGACAAGGTCGTGCACGTGGACCAGTCGCCGATCGGCCGCACCCCCCGCTCCAACCCGGCCACCTACACCGGCGTCTTCGACAAGGTGCGAGACCTGTTCGCGCAGACCACCGAGGCCAAGGTCCGCGGTTACGCCAAGGGCCGCTTCAGTTTCAACGTCAAGGGCGGCCGCTGCGAGGCGTGCTCGGGCGACGGCACGATCAAGATCGAGATGAACTTCCTGCCGGACGTCTACGTGCCGTGCGAGGTCTGTCACGGGGCTCGATACAACCGGGAGACCCTGGAGGTCCACTACAAGGGCAAGACCATCTCCGAGGTGCTCGACATGCCGATCGAGGAGGCACTGGCCTTCTTCGACGCCATCCCGTCCATCAAGCGTTACCTCAAGACGCTGAACGACGTCGGCCTGGGCTACGTCCGGCTCGGCCAGCCCGCCACCACCCTGTCCGGTGGCGAGGCCCAGCGGGTCAAGCTCGCCTCCGAGCTGCAGCGCCGCTCCACCGGCCGGACGATCTACGTGCTGGACGAGCCGACCACCGGCCTGCACTTCGAGGACATCCGGCGGCTGCTGGGCGTCCTCGGCAAGCTCGTGGACGGCGGGAACACCGTCATCGTCATCGAGCACAACCTGGACGTGATCAAGACCGCCGACTGGCTGATCGACATGGGCCCCGAGGGCGGCTCCCGGGGCGGCACCGTGCTCGCCACCGGCACGCCCGAGGAGGTCGCCCTGGTCGACGCGAGCCACACCGGCCGCTTCCTGCGCAAGATTCTCGGCGGCTGAGGCCGGATTCGGGAGTGGGCACCCGCGTCAATACCCTGGATGCGGGAGCCCGGTTCCAATGGGCGACGTTGTAGAAGGGCCGTAATGAGTAGCAGTGACGGTTTCGCCATGCCCACCCGCAGATATGTGATCGGTGCCGCGGCGGCGGTGGCGTGCGGGGCGACCCTCACCGGATGCGCCGGAGGGGAACCCGGCCCGGCCGTCGTGCCGCCGGGCGTCAAGGGGAAGGTCATCGCCCAGACCGCCGACATCCCGGTCGGCGGCGGCAAGGTCATCGCCAAGTGGAAGATCGTGATCACCCAGCCCTCCGCCGGGGTGTTCAAGGCGTTCACCGCGAGTTGCCCGCACAAGGGCTGCGCGGTCGGCCAGGTCGCGGAGGGGATCATCCACTGCCCCTGTCACGGCAGCGAGTTCGCCGCCGACTCCGGCAAGTGCCTCAAGGGCCCGGCGGAGGCCCCGCTGGCCGAGTACGCCCTGAAGGTCGAGGGCGAGGGCATCGTGATGGTCTGAGGCTCCCCGTGGATCCCCGCGATCCCGGCGCGGCCGAGCTCCCCGAATGAGATCCCGAGCCCCTCACCTCCCCCGAGCCCCCTTCGCCGTGACCCCCGCTCCGTGCCGTGACGAAAAAACCCGAGGGGACGGTAATTCTTCACAGTCTCCTGATCCTCGATACGGCATGCTGAACCGTCACCGGGTGCCGGCCGTACCGGTGGGCAAGGACCTTCGGAGGAAAACCATGACTGAGACCACACGTCGTGCGGTGATGCTGGGCACGGGAGGTGCGGGGATGGCGGCGCTGCTGACCGCCTGCGGCGGCTCGGCGGAGCCGGGCGCCCAGGACACGTCCTCGGCGGCTCCGCGGACCTCGCAGACGGCCCCGGCGCCGGGCTCCGGTTCCGCCTCGGCGGATTCGGAGGCGAAGCCGCTGGCCGCGACCGCCGACATCCCGGTGGGCGGTGGCAAGGTCTTCAAGGACGACAAGGTCGTGGTGACCCAGCCGAAGGCCGGTGAGTTCAAGGCGTTCACCTCCGTCTGCACCCACCGGGGATGCGACGTGGCGGGCGTCTCGGGCGGCACGATCAACTGCCCCTGTCACGGCAGCAAGTTCAACATCGCCGACGGCTCCGTCGCCCAAGGTCCCGCGGCCCGGTCGCTCGCCGAGAAGCCGATCAAGGTGGAGGGCGGCTCCATCACCCTCGGCTGACCGTCACCCTCGGCCGGCCGGCGCACGCGTCACCGGTGCCCGGTGCCGCATGCCGGGCGGACGGGGGGGAAGCCGGGCGGGGCCCGCGCCTCGGGGGGTTTCGGGGGCCTCGCGACCGGAATCCTGTCGGTGAGGGCCGATAGGCTTTCGGTGTGGCGAGATCTGTGGGCGGGCCGGCGAGTCTCCGGCCGAAGCCGGGGTCCATCCCCGAGTCTCCCGGCGTCTACCGCTTCAGGGACGCCGGGGGCCGTGTCATCTACGTGGGCAAGGCCAAGAGCCTGCGCCAGCGGCTGAACTCCTACTTCGCCGACTTCGCCGGGCTGCACCCGCGCACCCAGACCATGCTCACGACCGCCTCGGACGTCGACTGGACGGTCGTGGGCACCGAGGTCGAGGCGCTCCAGCTCGAATACTCCTGGATCAAGGAGTACGACCCCCGGTTCAACGTCAAGTACCGCGACGACAAGTCCTACCCCTACCTCGCGGTCACCATGGGGGAGGAGTTCCCCCGGGTCCAGGTGCTGCGCGGGGCCAAGCGCAAGGGCACCCGTTACTTCGGCCCCTACTCCCACGCCTGGGCGATCAGGGAGACGGTGGACCTGCTGCTCCGGGTGTTCCCGATCAGGAGCTGCTCGGCCGGGGTGTTCAAGCGAGCCGCCCAGATCGGCCGGCCCTGCCTGCTGGGCTACATCGACAAGTGCTCCGCGCCCTGCGTCGGGCGGATCGACGCCGAGGGGCACCGGGCGCTGGCGGACGACTTCTGCGACTTCATGGCGGGCAACACCGGCCGTTTCGTCAGACGGCTGGAGCGTGAGATGCGCCAGGCCGCGGCCGAGCAGGAGTACGAGCGGGCCGCCCGGCTGCGCGACGACGTCCAGACGTTGCAGCGGGCCATGGAGAAGCAGGCGGTGGTCCTGGCCGACAACACCGACTGCGACGTGGTCGCGCTGGTGGAGGATCCGCTGGAGGCGGCGGTTCAGGTCTTCTACGTCCGTGGCGGGCGCATCAAGGGCCAGCGCGGCTGGGTGGTCGACAAGGTCGAGGACGCCGGCCCCGGCGAGCTGGTCGAGCAGTTCCTGCTGCAGATGTACGGCGAGGTGCCCCCCGAGGCGCTGCCCAGAGAGGTGCTGGTGCCCGTGCTGCCCCCCGAGGTCGAGGCGGTCGCCGAGCTGCTCGGCGAGCACCGGGGCGCCAGGGTGGAGATCCGCGTCCCGCGGCGTGGCGACAAGAAGGCGCTGATGGAGACCGTCGAGCGCAACGCCGGGGAGGCGCTGAACCAGCACAAGCTCAAGCGGGCCAGTGACCTGACCGCGCGGAGCAGGGCGCTGCAGGAGGTCGCCGACGCGCTCGGCCTGGACCAGGTGCCGCTCCGGGTGGAGTGTTACGACGTCTCCCACACCCAGGGCACCAACGTGGTGGCCTCCATGGTGGTGTTCGAGGACGGCCTGGCCCGCAAGAGCGAGTACCGCCGCTTCTCCGTCCATTCCACCGAGGGCGACGTCGCCTCGATACACGAGGTGATCTCGCGCCGCTTCAAGCGTTACCTGGAGGAGCGCTCGGCCACCGGTGAGCTCGACACCGAGCCGGGCAGCGGGGCCGGCGCCGGGATGGACGCCGGGCCGGAGACCGAGGCGGGTGGTGAGCCGGGTGCCGGGGTGGGCATCGACCCGGAGACCGGCAGACCGCGCAGGTTCGCCTACCCGCCCAACCTGGTCGTGGTGGACGGCGGCCCGGCCCAGGCCGCCGCAGCCCGGCGGGCGCTGGACGAGCTGGGCGTGGACGACGTGGCGGTCTGCGGCCTGGCCAAGCGGCTGGAGGAGGTCTGGCTGCCGGGGGACGACCTGCCGGTGATCCTGCCCCGATCGAGCGAGGCCCTTTACCTCCTCCAACGTGTGCGCGACGAGGCCCACCGCTTCGCCATCGCCTACCATCGGTCCAAGCGGTCGAAAAGCGTTAAGGAGAGCGCCCTGGACGAGATTCCCGGGCTCGGTCCGGCTCGCAGGCAGGCCCTGATCAAGCACTTCGGATCCGTGAGGCGGCTGCGCGAGGCGACCGCCGCACAGATCCGCGAGGTTCCCGGGATCGGCCCCGCCACGGCTGAGACGATCGTGTCGGCGTTGAGAGGGGAGAACCCTTGACCTCCTCCCCACGGCTGAGGCCGGGGGATTCCACCCCTCACGGAGTGGGATTCCTGTTTCACCGGGCCGCGCCCTCGCCGCTTTCGCGAGCCGGGTCCTACCGGCCCTCCACAGGCGTTTCACCTCTCCGCCGGCCCGGCGGCGAGGAGACGACCACACATTCGGTGGCCTGGTCATCGCCACCGCCGGACAACCTGCCAGCCCGTGCGTCGCCGTGCCGCGTTTCCCACCCAGGGCTAAAGCCCGGGGTCTCCACGCTCAAGGAGTTTCGATGAACGTAAGAGAGTCCGCGTTCGTCATCGTCACCGGCATGTCGGGGGCGGGACGGAGCACCGCGGCCAAGGCCCTGGAGGATCTGGGCTGGTTCGTCATCGACAACCTGCCCCCCGGGCTGCTGTTCGCCATGGCGGAGGAGGCCGGGCGGGTCAAGCTGGCCGCCGACAAGGTGGCCGCGGTGGTCGACGTGCGCAGCCTGGCGTTCACCACCGACCTCAACGCCGCGATCGAGGAGCTGGACGGGCGCGGCATCGCGGTGCGGGTGGTGTTCCTGGAGGCCAGCGACGAGGAACTGGTCCGCAGGTTCGAGAACGTCCGCCGCCCGCACCCGCTGCAGGGTGACGGCCGGCTGGTCGACGGGATCGCCCGTGAGCGCGGCATCCTGCGCGAGGTGCGGGCCAACGCAGACCTGGTCATCGACACCTCCAGCCTCAACGTGCACGAGCTCCGAGGCAAGATCGTCGCCTTCTTCGGCGGCGAGGACCGGCCGGGCCTGCGGGTCAACGTGGTCTCCTTCGGCTACAAGTACGGCCTGCCGGTCGACGCCGACCTGGTGGTCGACTGCCGCTTCCTGCCCAATCCGCACTGGGTTCCCGAGCTCCGCCCGATGAACGGCCTCGACGTCCCCGTCCGGGACTTCGTGCTCAACCAGGCGGGCGCCAAGGAACTGCTCGACGCCTACGACGAGGTGGTCGGCATCATCGCGGCCGGTTACACCCGCGAGGGCAAGGGTTACGCCACCCTCGCCGTGGGCTGTACCGGGGGCAAACACCGCAGCGTCGCCATGGCCGAGCAGATCGGCGGCCGATTGCGAGATCGGGGAGGCATGGAGGTGCAGGTGAGCCACCGAGATGTGGGCCGGGAGTGAGTGAGGGGCTCAAGGTCGTCGCGCTGGGCGGAGGGCACGGGCTGTACGCGTCGCTGACGGCGCTGCGCAGGGTCACCTCCGAGCTGACGGCGGTGGTCACCGTGGCCGACGACGGAGGGTCGAGCGGACGGCTCCGCCGCGAGCTTGGCGTGCTGCCCCCGGGTGATCTGCGGATGGCCCTGGCCGCGCTCTGCGGTGACGACGAGTGGGGGCGGACCTGGAGCGAGGTGGTCCAGCACCGTTTCCGCAGTGAGGGCGACCTGCACGGGCACGCGGTCGGCAACCTGCTGATCGTGGCGCTCTGGGAGCGGCTCGGGGACACCGTCGCCGGGCTCGACTGGGTGGGGCGGCTGCTCGGCGCGCACGGGCGGGTGCTCCCGATGTCCTCGGTGCCGCTCGACATCGCCGCCGAGGTGGAGCTGGACGGCCGGGTGAGCACCGTGTACGGCCAGGTGGCCTGCGCGCTCACCCCCAGCCGGGTACGGGCCATCTCGCTGCTGCCGGAGAATCCGCCCGCCTGTCCCGAGGCGGTCCGGGCGGTGCTGGACGCCGACTGGGTGGTCTTCGGGCCCGGGTCGTGGTTCACCAGCGTGCTGCCCCACCTCATGGTGCCCGAGCTGGCCGACGCCCTGCACCGCACCGGGGCGCGCCGCCTGGTCGCGCTCAACCTGGCCCCGCAGCCCGGGGAGACCGACGGCTTCTCGCCTCAGGAGCACCTGGAGGTGCTCCGGCGGCACGCGCCCTCCCTGGAGATCGACGTGGTGCTCGCCGACACCGGGGTGGCCGAGGACCGGGAGGAGCTGGAGAAGGCCGCCGCCGAGTTGGGAGCCCGGCTGACCCTGGCCTCGGTGGCTGACGAGGACGGCTCGCCGCGGCACGATGCGCAACGTCTTGCCTCCGTCCTGGACGAGATTTTCCGTGAGAAGCGTTGATCCTGGTCAGCGCCGCTCAGGAGTGCGAGAAACTTCTGTGAGCCTGGTTTCTCGGGCCGCACGAGGTCTGTATGGGGGAGGACGAACGCGCATGGCGATGACAGGTGTGGTGAAGGACGAACTGAGCCGACTGCCGGTCTTGAAGCCTTGCTGCCGTAAGGCCGAGGTGTCGACGCTCCTGCGGTTCGCGAGCGGGCTGCACCTGGTGGGCGGGCGGATCGTGATCGAGGCCGAGCTGGACACCAACGTCACGGCCAGGCGGCTGATCAAGGACATCGGCGAGGTGTTCGGGCACAAGGCCGAGGTCTTGGTCCTGGCCCCCGCCGGGCTGCGCAAGGGGTCGCGCTACGTGGTGCGGGTCTACCGCGACGGCGAGGCGCTGGCCCGCCAGACGGGGTTGATCGACAATCACGGCCGCCCGGTCCGCGGACTGCCGCGTCAGGTGGTGGCGGGGGCGACCTGCGACGCGGAGGCTGCGTGGCGGGGCGCCTTCCTGGCGCACGGCTCGCTCACCGAGCCGGGCCGTTCCATGTCGCTGGAGGTCACCTGCCCGGGTCCGGAGGCGGCGCTCGCCCTGGTCGGCTCCGCCCGGCGGCTGAAGATCCACGCCAAGGCGCGCGAGGTGCGCGGCGTCGACCGTGTCGTGGTCCGTGACGGCGACGCGATCAGCGCGCTGCTGACCCGGCTGGGCGCCCACGACAGCGTGCTGGCCTGGGAGGAGCGGCGGATGCGCCGCGAGGTGCGGGCCACGGCCAACCGGCTGGCCAACTTCGACGACGCCAACCTGCGCCGCTCGGCACGTGCCGCGGTCGCCGCGGGGGCCCGGGTGCAGCGCGCCTTGGAGATCCTCGGCGAGGAGGCGCCCGAGCACCTGGTGGTCGCCGGCCGGCTGCGGGTGGAGCACAAGCAGGCGTCCCTTGAGGAGCTTGGCCAGCTCGCCGACCCGCCGCTGACCAAGGACGCCATCGCCGGGCGGATCCGCCGCCTGCTCGCGATGGCCGACAAGCGCGCCCAGGACATCGGCATTCCCAACACCGAGGCGAATCTCACCGTGGACATGCTGGCGCCGTAGGCGGCCCCGCGTGGAACGGGACCCGGAACCCGGGCCCCGGGACGCGGCGCCCGGTTCCGCACGGCCGGCGGTTCCAGGCTGCCGCCGGTCCCCGCGCAGGCGGTGGTCTTCGCGTGGCCGACGGTCCCCGCGCGGGTGTCGCCGGGGCGACACGCCGGTCTCGGCCGCCGAAGGACACGGGTTTAGCGCCGTCCTGACAGGTCATTGTGGAGTTGCATGGATTTACAGTGACAAGTCGGGCACTTCACTTGAAGGGTCCGATACCCGCTTGTGGGGCCAGGGAGAACGGAGCCGACCCCGCAAGTGGTCTAAACCAATTTAGGTCCGATAGGGTGCGATTGAAGTTTCAGCCAGCTCAAGTCACCGGTCCGGTGGACCGGTGCACGACGTACGAGGAGACCTGCACCGTGAGCATCCGCGTAGGCGTCAACGGATTCGGCCGCATCGGCCGCAACTTCTGGCGTGCGGTCGCTGCCAGCGGCAAGGACATCGAGATCGTTGCGGTCAACGACCTGACCGACAACGCCACGCTCGCCCATCTGCTCAAGTACGACAGCATCCTCGGCCGCCTGCCGTACGAGGTGAAGAGCACCGCCGACGAGATCGTCGTGGACGGTAAGGCAATCAAGGCTTTCGCCGAGCGCGACCCCGCCAAGCTGCCCTGGGGCGACCTGGGGGTGGACGTCGTGGTGGAGTCCACGGGCTTCTTCACCGACGCCAACAAGGCCCGGGTGCACGCCGAGAACGGCGCCAAGAAGGTCATCATCTCGGCTCCGGCCAAGAACGAGGACGTCACCATCGTGATGGGCGTCAACCACGACAAGTACGACCCGGCTCGCCACACGATCATCTCCAACGCGTCCTGCACCACCAACTGCCTGGCCCCCATGGCCAAGGTCATCAACGACACCTTCGGCATCGAGAAGGGGCTGATGACCACGATTCACGCCTATACCCAGGACCAGAACCTGCAGGACGGCCCGCACAGCGACCTGCGCCGCGCCCGCGCCGCCGCGCTGAACATCGTCCCGACCTCCACCGGTGCGGCCAAGGCCATCGGCCTGGTGCTGCCCGAGCTCAAGGGCAGGCTCGACGGGTTCGCGCTGCGCGTGCCGATCCCCACCGGCTCGGCCACCGACCTGACCGTGGAGGTCGGCCGCGACACCACGGCCGACGAGGTCAACGCCGCGCTCAAGGCCGCGGCGGACGGCCCGCTCAAGGGCTTCCTGACCTACACCGAGGACCCGATCGTCTCCTCCGACATCGTCACCGACCCGTCGTCGTGCATCCTCGACGCCGGCCTGACCAAGGTGATCGGCAACCAGGTCAAGGTCGTCGGCTGGTACGACAACGAGTGGGGTTACTCCAACCGCCTCGGCGACCTCATCGAGCTGGTCGGCGCCGACCTGCGATGAGGGATCTGTCTGATTTTGAGGTGAAAGGTCGGCGCGTCCTGGTCCGCGTCGACCTCAACGTCCCCCTCGATGGGGACGTCATCACCGACGACGGCCGTATCCGGGCCTCGGTGCCGACCATCCGGGAACTGGCGGCCAGGGGGGCGCGCGTGATCGCCTGTGCCCACCTCGGGCGCCCGAAGGGCGAGCCCGACCCGAGATACTCGCTGGCCCCGGTGGCCAGGCGGCTGGGTGAGCTTCTGGGGGCCGAGGTCGCCTTCGCCACCGATGTGGTCGGGAAGTCGGCGCAGTCCGTCGTGGAGGCGCTCCAGGACGGCCAAGTGGCCCTGCTGGAGAACCTGCGGTTCGAGCCGGGGGAGGAGTCCAAGGACGACGCCCGGCGCGCCGCGTTCGCCGAGAGGCTGGCCGCCCTCGGTGAGATCTACGTCGGCGACGGCTTCGGCGCCGTGCACCGCAGGCACGCCAGCGTCTACGACGTGCCGCTGCTGCTGCCGCACGCGGCGGGCGGACTGGTCCTGGCCGAGGTCGACGTGCTCAAGAGGCTGACCGAGAAGCCCGCCAGGCCGTACGCGGTGGTGCTCGGCGGAGCCAAGGTCTCCGACAAGCTCGGCGTCATCGGCAACCTGCTCGCCAAGGTCGACCGGCTGCTCATCGGCGGAGGCATGGCCTACACCTTCCTGGCGGCCCAGGGACACGAGGTGGGCCGGTCGCTGTTGCAGGAGGACCAGCTCGACCAGGTGCGCGAGTTCCTCAACGAGGCGGCCAGACGCGGGGTGCAGCTCGTTCTCCCGGTCGACGTGCTGGCGGCCACCCACTTCGCCGAGGACGCCGAGTACGAGGTCGTCGACGCCACCGCGATCCCGGCCGACCGCCAGGGACTCGACATCGGCCCGCGCAGCGCCGAGCTGTTCGCCGCGGAGCTCGCCGACGCCGGGACCGTGTTCTGGAACGGCCCAATGGGCGTCTTCGAGTTCGACTCCTTCTCCGGCGGAACCCGGGCCGTCGCCGAGGCGTTGATCAGGTCGGAGGCGTTCACGGTCGTCGGAGGCGGTGACTCGGCCGCGGCCGTACGCCGGCTCGGCCTTCCCGAGGACGGCTTCTCGCACATCTCCACCGGCGGCGGCGCCAGTCTCGAATACCTGGAGGGCAAGACCCTGCCCGGACTCGTCGCCCTGGAGGCATAGGAGTGGATCGACGCAGTGAGCACCGTAACGGCCGGACGTGCCCGTGGCACGACGGCCCGAGGGCGACGGGTGACCCGCGCGGCGGGCGGGGGAAGGTGAGTGACGGATGAGCACGGCACGCAAGCCGCTGATGGCCGGCAACTGGAAGATGAACCTCAACCACCTTGAGGCCATCGCCACCACCCAGAAGCTGGCGTTCGCGCTCAACGCCAAGGACTTCGACAGGGTCGACGTGGCGGTGCTGCCGCCCTTCACCGACCTGCGCAGCGTGCAGACCCTGATCGACGGCGACAAGCTGCGGATCCTGTACGGCGGACAGGATCTCTCGCAGCACGACGGCGGCGCCTACACCGGGGACATCTCCGGGGTGATGCTCGCCAAGCTCGGGTGCACCTTCGTGGTGATCGGGCACTCCGAGCGCCGGCAGTACCATCACGAGGACGACGGGCTGGTCAACGCCAAGGTGAAGGCGGCCTATCGCCACTCGCTCACGCCTATCCTGTGTGTGGGGGAGGGGCTGCCGGTCCGTCAGGCCGGCGGGCAGGTGGCCCACAGTGTCTCCCAGCTCGACGGGGCGCTCCGCCAGGTCCCGGCCGAGCAGGTGGCGTCCATCGTGCTGGCCTACGAACCGGTCTGGGCGATCGGCACCGGCGAGGTGGCCACTCCGGCCGACGCGCAGGAGGTCTGTTCGGCGCTGCGTTCCCGACTCGCCGAGCTGTATAACGGAGAGGTGGCCGCGGCTGTCCGTATCCTTTACGGGGGCTCGGTCAAGTCCGACAACATCGCAGGGATCATGGCTCAGCCGGACGTGGACGGAGCCCTGGTCGGCGGTGCGAGCCTCGACCCCGGGGAGTTTGCCAAGATCTGTCGCTTTAGCGAAATGTCTGGCTGACTGGACCGTTCAGAGGGTACGACTTGACAGCAGGTCGTACCCTCTTAGAGCAAGTTTGAATCGTCACGCCACCGGCGTACATACAAGGGGCGCATCCGGACGCGGATAGCGCGCACATAGGGACAGGTCAACGGTGACAATCGGAATCTCCATCGCCCTCATCCTGGCGAGCATGCTGATGGTGCTGCTGGTGCTGCTCCACAAGGGCAAGGGCGGCGGTCTGTCGGATCTGTTCGGCGGCGGCTTCACGTCGTCGTTCGGCGGCTCTTCCGTGGTGGAACGCAACCTCGACCGGCTGACCATCATCACCGGTGTGGTCTGGTTCGTGTGCATCATCGCGCTGGGCCTGCTCCTTAAGCCCTGACCCGGACTGCGACAGGCGTGACAGTGGTTCAGCCCCCCGTCTCCACCCGAGCGGCGGGGCCATCGAGCGAGGAGTACATCCGTGGGTAGTGGCAACGCGATCCGTGGCAGCCGTGTCGGTGCCGGCCCGATGGGGGAGGCGGAGCGTGGCGAGGCGGCTCCCCGTGTAAGGGTCCCGTTCTGGTGCGCGAACATGCATGAGACGCGCCCCAGCTTCGCCAGCGACGCCGCGGTGCCGGAGTTCTGGGACTGCCCACGGTGCGGTCTCCCCGCCGGTCAGGACGAGGCCAACCCGCCCGCGCCGCCGCGTAACGAGCCTTACAAGACGCACCTCGCCTACGTGAAGGAGCGTCGCAGCGACAAGGACGGCGCCCAGATCCTGGCCGAGGCCCTGGAGCGGCTCCGCTCCTCCTCGCGACCGATGTACTAGGTACGGCCCGCCGGAAGGCCCCTGTGGAATCGTTCACGGGGGCCTTCCGCATGCCCTCGGACCGCTCGGCACCCTCTCCGCCCCACCGTGATCACGGCCTCCGGAAAAATTGCGTACGGTGTACGGTGTATGAGATATTCGCGCACGACATACGCGATTCACTGGGAGTCGCCCGGAGGTGCGACCTTGAACGAGACCACGATTCCGATCCTGCCCTGCCCGGCCATCGACCCGGTTCTGGACTTCTACCAGGCCCTGGGGTTCGAGGTCACCTACCGGCAGAAGAGGCCCAACACGTACGCGGTCGTGCGGCGCGACGGGATCGAGCTGCAGTTCTTCGTCCTCAAGGGGCTTGATCCCGCCCAGTCCTACAGCACCTGCTACGTTCTCGCCCCCGACGTCGACACCCTCTACGGGGCGTTCACCGACGGACTGCGCCGCTCCCTGGGCAGGCTGCCCACCCGGGGCGTTCCACGGATCGGCGCGCTGAAGGACATGTCATACGGCGTGCGCCAGTTCGTCATGGTCGACCCGGCGGGCAACACGATCCGCGTCGGCCGGCCGCTGGCGGCGAACGCCCCGGCGGAGCCTCCCGGGACCCGGCTGGAGAAGGCGGTCGAGACGGCCGTCCTGCTCGGCGACTCCAAGGGCGACCACCGGGCGGCGGCCAGGGTGCTGGACCACGCGTTCGCCGCCCAGGAGGCCGAGCCGGCCGTGCCGCGGGTGCGTGCCCTGATCCTCCGCGCCGACCTGGCCGTCAGGCTGGGCGAGCGGGACCAGGCACAGCGGCTCCTCGCCGACGCGCGGCGGATACGGCTCGGCGCGGCCGACCTCGCGGCCCTCGCCGACGACCTGCGGCGGGCGGACGACCTGGACGACGACCTCCGCGAGTAGGCGCGAACGGCGGCGGGGACACGGTGGCCGTCCCCACGGCCAATTGGATCTTCATCGGGACTCCGGGTAGCGTGCGCGAGGCCGCCGAGCACTTCGGCGTGGCCGAGGAAACGGACGATCGCAGCGCTGGAAGGACACCCACACATGAACGCCGGAAACCGTCGCCCCCTGCGGATGCTCGTCACCGGAGGCGGGACCGGCGGCCACACCTACCCCGCGCTGACCACCGTCGCGGCCGTCCGCGAGCAGGCCGCCGCCCGCGGGCTCGACCTCGACGTGCTCTGGGTGGGCACGGTGAACGGGCTGGAGGCCCGCATCGCGGCCGAGCACGGCATCCCGTTCCGGGCCATCAAGGCGGGCAAGCTCCGGCGCTCACCCAACCCCCGTGAGCTGCTCACCAACCTCGCCGACCTGTTCCGGATCCCCGTCGGTGTCCTCCAGGCGTTCGCCGTCGCGGCCCGTTACCGCCCCGATGTGGTGCTGTCCACCGGAGGGTATGTGTGCGTGCCGCTCGGCCTCGCCTCCCGGCTGCTGCGCCGCCCGCTGGTGATGCACGAGCAGATCACCGCGCTCGGCCTGGCCAACCGGATTTTGGCGCGGTTCGCCACCCGGATCGCGCTCACCCATCCGTCCTCGATGGACCACCTGCCCGCCTCAGCGCGGGACCGGTCCGTGGTCACCGGCAACCCGGTCCGGCCCCACCTGCTGAACGGCAGCGCCCCGTCGGGCCGGTGGCACTATCGCCTCTCGCCGGGGCTGCCCCTCGTCTACGTGACCGGCGGAGCGCAGGGGAGCCGCCAGATCAACACCATGGTCGAGTCGATCCTGCCCTCGCTGCTCACCCGGGCGCAGGTGCTCCACCAGTGCGGCCCCGACTGGATCGCCCAGCTCACCAGGACCGCCGCCGGTCTGCCCGAGGAACTGGTCGCGCGCTACCGGCCGGTGCCCTACGTCGGAGACGAGCTGGCCCACGTCTACGCCGCCGCCGACATCGTCGTCTCCCGTAGCGGCGCGGGCACCGTCGCCGAACTGACCGCCGTGGGCAAGCCGTCCGTCCTCATCCCCCTGGTCCCGTCCGCCGGTGACGAACAGCGCCAGAACGCCCGCTACCTGGTCGAGGCGGGAGCGGCCCGGGCGCTCCTCGAAGCGGGGCCGCACGCCGACCGGCTCCTGGCCGAACTCGACGTCCTGCTCGCCGACCCCCAGGCCCGCGCGTCCATGGCCAAGGCCGCCCGGTCGCTCGGCCGCCTCGACGCGGCCGACGCCCTCGCCCGGGTGATCCTCGAAGAGGCGGGCCTCGACGGCCCGGGGTGACCGGCCCACCCCGGATCCGGGCCTGTCACGCCCGTTTCCCCGCCGGACCCCGGTCCGTCGTTCCCGCCTCCCCACCGGGGTCCGGACTCGCGGGGAGGTGGAGCGTTCTAACGCACCAGCCCGCACAGCAGGGCGTTCCACATCGCGTCCGCCTCCCGGGCCGGCCATCGGTCGCTCTCAGCGATCGACACCCCGCCCTGCCCGCGCGTCGTCCGGCGGATGAACCTCAGACCGCCGGCCTGGTGCAGCTCGAACAGGACCGGGCCACAGTCACACGTCCACGTGATGAGCCGGGTCCGCTCCCCCTCCCGGGGTGGAGCGTTCCACGACAGGGCCTCGCAGTGCGACTGCGCGGGGGAGACGTGCGGGCTCAGGCAGCGGGGTGGATAGTCCCACCGGATCATCGGATCACCCTTCCGCCAGTCGGAGCCGGGTTTTCCGCCCCGGGGTCGAGGATAGTTCCCGGAGCGGTCGGAGCCGGTGTGTCCGCTCGCCGTCGGCGGCTGTGCCCGCGAGGTGCCCGACGGGGGGCCGAGAGCCGTGCGGGGCGACCGCCGGCTTCGCACCGCCGTGATCCGGTCTCCCCCCACGCGGTGCCGGCAAGGGGTGAGGGGCGGCTCTGCCGTTCCCCGGACGGAATCGGCCGGACCGGGGGTGTCAGCCGGATGTGCCGGCCTCAAGGATCGAGACGATGGAGAAGAGGGTGAAGCACACCGCGCCCAGCCCCACCAGCACGCGTGCGGGGATGAAGAACTGTTGATCGGTGACGGCGGCCTCGAACAGGAAGGCCGAGAAGAACAGGCAGATCAGCGCGGTGGCCACCGGCATGATGGGGATGCGGTTCGCCAGCGGGAAGGAACGGCGCCACACCAGGGCCAGCAGGAGCGCCTTGGACAGGATGCTGAAGCAGATCAGCGCGAGGCCGATCAGGATGCAGCCGGGAGCGATGCGGTAGGGCCGGTCGGAGCCCAGCAGGACGTACAGGCCCAGCAGGAGGTTGACCGTTCCCATGGCGACGACCAGCCAGCTCCACCGGTACCGCTCGGATTCGCCGAAGGTGTTGCGGACCTGGCGGACGATGCTCGCCACCAGCGCGACCAGGCTGGCGCAGATCGCCGCCAGCCCGAAGACGATGTGCCCGGCCACGTAGGTGGAGCTCTCCCCCCGGGAGAGCAGGCCGAAGGCGAGGGCGAACCCCACGACGGCGCAGACCATCGGGATCGCCATCAGCACCATGCCCACCTCCCGCAGGTAGGCACCCTCCGGAGGCCCGGCCTCCGGGCCGCCCGCGGCGTTGACCGGGATGAGGGCGAAGGCCGTGGAGGCCGTGGCCACCGTGCTCACGCAGACGGCGACCAGGCCGACGCCGATGATCACGTGGCCGCCGACGAGGAACCGGGCGCCCCCGCCCTGGGACAGGATGGCGATTCCCCAGCCGATGGCGGCGAGGGCGACGACATAGCCCGACAACGGCAGCGCGATGCGCCAGAACAGGCTGTAGCGGTGGATCAACTGGCGGATGATCGTCGCGGCGGTGGTGAAGAGCGCGTAGCAGATCGCGGTCAGCGCGATGTTCACGTGGCCCGCGACGAAGTGGTCGGCGTCCTGGCCGCCGCTGTTGATGTAGAGCCCGAAGGCAAGGCAGATCGCCCCGAACACCAGTGGTATGGCGCGGAACAGCACGCTTACCGCGAAGTTCATGGTTTCCCCCGGTAACACATCGCGCGGCACGCCCCCGCCACCGATGCCTCACATTGTTGTGTTTCACCACAACGTAACCCGCTGACCTGCGCTTTCGCGGGGAGGCTCGCAGGCGCCGCAGCCCTTCCCCCGCCAAGCGCCCCGTCGTACCCGGCGTCCTGAAGGTCAGCGGCGGTAGACCTGGTCGCCGCCGACGAAGGTCATCGCGACCCTGGTCCGCCAGATGTCGGAGGCGGGCTCGGTGAACGGGTCGCGGTCGAGCACCACCAGGTCGGCACGGTTGCCGGGGATGATGGTTCCGGCCTCGTCGTCGTGGTTGATCCAGGCGGAGCCGGCGGTGTAGGCGGTCAGTGCGACGGCCAGGTCCAGGCTCTGGCCGGGCAGGAACGGGGTCTGCGCCGTGGGGTAGCCCGCGTGGACCGAGCCGCCCGGTTCGGTGCGGTTGACCGCCACGTGCATGCCCTGGATCGGGTCGGCGTCGGAGACCGGCCAGTCGCTGCCCGCGCAGAACCGGGTACCGGCGTTCAGCAGGTCGGCGAACGGATACTGCCAGCGCGAGCGCTCCTCGCCCAGGAACGGGATCGCCAGCTCGTCCATCTGGGCATTGTGGGTGGCCCAGAGCGGCTGCAGGTTGGCGGTCACGCCGAGGGCGGCGAAGCGCGGCACGTCGGACGGCTCGACGATCTGCAGGTGCGCGATGTGGTGCCGGTTGGCCGGATCGGTCCCCTCGAAGCTGTCCAGCGCCTCCCGGACCGCGCGCTCGCCGATCGCGTGGAAGTGCACCTGGAAGCCGTGCCGGTCCAGCTCGGCGACACACTCCCTCAGCAGCGCGGGTTCCACATACGACAGCCCGGTGCCGCCGCAGCGGCAGTAGGGCTCGATCACCGCGGCGGTGAAGTTCTCGGGGATGCCGTCCTGCATGATCTTCACCGAGGTGGCGCGGAACCGGTCAAGCCCCTCGGCCGACCGGCGGCGCTCCACGAGCTCGGGGATCTGCTCGGCGCCGCGCGTGCGGTCCCACCAGAGCGCGCCCACGACCCGCGCCTTCAGCGTTCCTCCGGCCGCCGCCGCGAGGTAGGTGGGCAGCTGGTCCGCGGAGCCCGCGTAGGAGCCGACGATGGCGTCCTGCCAGCCGGTGACGCCCAGCGAGAACAGGTGGCTCTGGGCCTCGGCCAGCGCGTCGGCCAGGTCCCGCGCCGTGGGGCGCGGGGGGAGCAGGCCCACCAGGTCCATCGCGCCCTCGTGCAGCACGCCGCTCGGCGTGCCGTCGGCGTCGCGCTCGATCCGGCCGTCGGCGGGGTCGGGGGTGTCGCGAGTGATCCCGGCCAGCTCCAGCGCCCGGCTGTTCACCCAGGCGGCGTGGTGGTCGCGCTGGATGAGGTAGGCGGGCCGGTCGAGGAAGTCGAGCTGCGCGCGGTGGGGGAGACCGCCGGGGAAGGCCGCCATGTCCCAGCCGCCGCCGTCGATCCATCCGCGACCGGGGTGGGAGTCCGCGTAGGCGGCGATCCGCCCCAGATACTCCGGCAGGCCGTAGACCTCCGACAGGTCGCATCTGGCCCGCTCCAGCCCGGCCTGCACCGGATGGAGGTGGGCGTCGGTGACGCCCGGGATCAGCAGGCCGCCGTCGAGGTCCACGGTCTCGTGGCCGGGGGCCGCCCGCCGTACGACGTCGGACTCCACGCCCACGGCGGCGATCCGGCCGCCGCGGACCAGCACCGCCTCGGCGAAGACGCCGGCGGACAGGAACGCCCGCCCGCCCCGGAACAGGATGTCGCTCACCCGGCCACCGCCGGGATGTGGGCGCGGGTGTCGGCGGGCTGGGTCATGGCTCTCCTCTGGGGTCGGTGATGCGAGGCGGGTGGCTCAACGCCCGGTGATGGAGTCGGCGACGCGCGCCAGGACGGAGGTCCGGCCCAGGCCGGCCTTCTCCCTGGCGTCGGCGCGGCGGTAGAGGTCGTACATGGCGTGCACGCCGATCCACCGCAGCGGCTCCACCTCCCAGCCTCGCACCTTGCGGCCCACCCACGGCAGCGAGGTCAGCTCGGTCTCCTCGCGCAGGATCAGGTCGCTCAGGGTCCGGCCGGCCAGGTTGGTGGTCGTCACCCCGTGGCCGGTGTAGCCGCCGGCCCAGCCGATGCCGGTGGCGTGGTCGACGTGCACGGTGGCGCACCAGTCGCGGGGCACGCCGAGCACCCCGGACCAGGCGTGCGCCACCCTGGACCCCCCGACCGCGGGGAACATGCCGGTCAGCAGCTCCCACAGCGCCTCGATCGTCCACGCGTGGGTGTGGCCCCGGTCGTCCACCCGGGAGCCGTACAGGTAGGGCTTGCCGCGCCCGCCGAACGCGATCCGGCCGTCGGCGGTGCGCTGGGCGTACATGTAGTAGTGCGCCATGTCGCCGAGCAGCTCGCAGCCCTCCCAGCCGATCGCGTCCCACAGGTCGCCCAGCGGCTCGGTGACGATCATTGAGCTGTTCATCGGCAGCCAGGCCCGGTGATACTGCCTCAGCCCCGCGGTGAAGCCCTCGGTGGCCCGGATGACGTAGTCGGCGCGGACCGTGCCGCAGGGCGTGCGGGCCTCGCGCGGGGCGATCTCGGTGACCGGGGTGCGCTCGAAGATCTCCACACCGAGATCCCGTACGGCCCGGGCCAGACCGCGGACCAGTTTGGCCGGTTGGATCCGGGCGCAGTGCGGGCTCCAGATCGCGCTGACTGCGCCGTCCACCCGCAGGCGCTCCTCCCGCTCGGCGGGGTCGAGCAGCCGGACGTCCTCCTCGGTCCAGCCCCAGTGGCGCTCGTGGGCGAGCAGCCGGTGCAACCGCCGGTCCTGGGCGGTGTTGACGGCGACCGTGGTGACGCCGCCCTTGACGACGTCGGCGTCGATTCCCTCGGCCTCGGCGACGGTCACCACCTCGTCGATCGTCTCGAACATCACCCGCTGCAGCCGCTTGGCCGCGTCCACGCCGTGCGTTCCCGCGTAGCGCTCCGGGGTGCCCGCGAGCTCACCCACCAGCCAGCCGCCGTTGCGCCCGGAGGCGCCGTAGCCGGCGAACTCCTTCTCCAGCACCACCACCCGCAGACCGGGGTCGGCCTTCTTCAGATAGTAGGCGGTCCACAGGCCGGTGTATCCGGCGCCGACGATCGCCACGTCGGCGTCACGGTCGCCACTGAGGGGTTCGCCCGCCGCCGGGAGGCCGAGGGAGCGGTACCAGAAGGAGACGTCTCCGTTGACGAAATCCCCAGCTAGGGGGACACGCGTGTTCATGACCCCTCATCCTGCTATATCCGTTAATTAGAGCGCACCTTGCAACGGAAATCGTTGTGCAATCGCATTGCCGGTGATCTTCTTCAACGTAACGCCGACCTCATCCGCGCGTAGCGGCCCCGTAACAGGGGTGCGCCAGGCTGTGCCCGACGGAGGGAGCGTTCTGATGGGGTTCATGAGGATTCGTACTACGGTTGACGAGCGGCCGGGACGGCTCGCCTCACTGGCCGCCGCGCTCGCGGAGAAGGGCGGCAACATCCTGGGCCTGAGCGTCCAGCCCGACACGGACGGCACCGTGGACGAGTTCGTGGCCGACATCCCCGCGGGCCCCGAGGCGGTGCGCGAGGCGCTGGAGGCGGCCGGCGGACGCCGGGTCCAGGTCGTCGCCGCCACCGCCCACGAGCTGACCGACGAGCCCACCCGCGCCCTCCTGCTCGCCTCCCGGCTCCGCGCGACACCCTGGCGGCTGCCCGGACTGCTGGGAGAGCTGTTGCGGGCCGACGACTCCCGCTGGGTCTACGGTTGCGACATGAGCGACCTTCCGGATCCGACACTGCTGATCGTGCCGGTGGCCCCGCGCCGGGCCGTCCGGCTCCGCCGGACCGGCCTGCCCTTCACCCTGACCGAGGCCGCCCGTGCCGCCTCCTTCGTACGGCTGGCCCAGCCCGTCGTCCGGCAACCGGCCGGCGGCGAGCGGCTCGTCAGGCTGTCCGACGGCGCCGAGACCCGGATCGGCCCGCTCACCCGGCTCTACCGCGAGGCGGTCCGCGACCTGCACGACCGCTGCTCGCCCGAGACCCACAGGTTCCGCTACTTCACCGCGATGCCCGTGCTGCCGCCCCGCGCCTTCGACCGGCTCTGCGACCGTACCCGCGGCCACTCGCTGGTCGCCGGGCGCGACGGGCAGGTGATCGCCCTGGCCAGCCTGATGTTCACTCCCGACCCCGGCATCGCCGAGATGGCCTTTCTCGTCGAGGATCGCTGGCAGGGCAGAGGGCTGGGCGCGGCACTGGCCAGGATGGTCGTCGCCGAGGCGCGCGATCTGGGCTTCGCCGAGGTCCGGGCCACCCTGCTCTCCGACAACGTGCGCATGCGCCGGCTCCTGGTCTCGCTGGGCGCGAACCTGGCCCGCAGTGAGGACCCCGGCGTGGTGGAGGCCAGGCTGGCGGTGGGCGTGCCGGCGGCGGCCACTCCGATCTGACCCCCGCCCACGGCCCCGCCGGTACGGCTCGGATCCGCTCAGCCGCCCGGGGCCGCGGCGGGGCCCCGGGAGTCCGGATCCGCCGTACCCGGATTCACCGTGTCCGAGCCCGCTGTGTCCGGATGCGCCGGGTCCGCGGCCGCGTCCGGTGGCGCGCCCAGGGCGTCCAGCCGGCGCTCGATCCGGTCCAGGCTCTCCTGGATGCGGTCCAGCCTCACCAAGGACGTCGCCCCCGTCGGGTAGGACTCGTCCATGGCCGGGAAGCGGTCGGAGCCGCGCCGCCCGAGCAGCGTGACCACCTGCGCGCGTACGGCCTCCGGTCGCGCGCCTCGTTTGACGAGCACCTGGGCCGCGACCCCCTGGCCCTCCCGGATCAGGCCGAGCAGGATGTGCTCGGTGCCGATGTAGGTGTGGTGCAGGTTGAGCGCCTCCCGCAGGGACAGCTCCAGCACCTTCTTGGCCCGGGGGGTGAACGGGATGTGGCCTATCGGCGCCTTGTCTCCCCGGCCGATGATCTCCTCGACGTCGGTGCGCGCCTGCTCGCCGCCGACGCCGAAGGTCCGCAGGACACGGCCCGCGATGCCGTCCTCCTCGCCGGTCAGGCCGAGCAGAAGATGTTCGGTGCCGATGTAGGTGTGGTTGAGCCGCCGCGCCTCCTCCTGGGCCAGGACCACGACGCGGCGGGCAGGGTCGGTGAAGCGCTCGAACACAGGGGCCTCCATGAGGGGTGTCGAGGTGCTTGAACCCACTATGCGGCAGGTTGCTGGGTAAGGGGGAGTGATATTCGGTATGGAATCCCGTTAAGCCCGCAACACCCTCAACGTCCTACTCGAAAAAGCCCGGCGAACGGGGCCGCTGTTCACCGGGCTTTTCGGAAAACGGGGGATCAGGGTGAGGAGATGCGGCTCAGCGCAGGGGGGATCTTGGAGGCGGCGGCCTTGTCCAGCAGGAACAGCGTCCGCTGGCGGCCTCGGGCGCCCGCCGCCGGGACCTGCATCGGCCCCGAGCCCGACAGGGCCAGCCGTACGGCCCCGGCCTTCTCCTCCCCGGCGGCGATCACCCACACCTCGCGCGCGTTCTGGATGATCGGCAGCGTCAGGGTGATCCGGGTGGGCGGCGGCTTGGGGGCGCCGTGTACCGCGGCCACCGGGCGCGTGTCGTAGAGCGCCGGCATGCCGGGGAAGAGCGACGCCACGTGGCCGTCCGGGCCCATGCCGAGCATCAGGACGTCGAACGAGGGGGCCGGGCTGTGGTCCTCGGGGCGTGAGGCCCGGCGGAGCTCCTCGGCGTAGGCGTCGGCCGACTCCTCGGCGGTCATGCCCGAGTCGGGGCCGCGCATCGCGTGGACGCGGGCGGGGTCCACCTCGACGTGGTCGAGCAGGGCCCCGCGGGCACCGGTCTCGTTGCGTTCGGGGTGGCCGGAGGGCAGGAAGCGCTCATCCCCCCACCAGATGTCCAGGTTCCGCCAGTCGACCGCGTCGCGGGCGGGGCTGGCGGCGACCTCGGCCAGGGTGGCGATGCCGACGCCGCCGCCGGTCAGCACCAGCGAGGCCGAGCCCTTGCCCGACTGGGCGTCGACGGCTCGGGTGATCACCCTGGCGGCGGCGGCCTTGGCGAGCACGTCGGCGTCGCGGTGGACGATCACAGTGGGAACGCTCACGGGGCCTCTCTCTCAACGATCGTGCGATGAGTTCTCGGACGAGTCCTGCGACGGGCAGAGCGCCCCGCGGCGGACCGCGGGGCGTCTGCTCGGGTCAGGCCCTGTGGGTCCCGGAGATCCGCCGGATCGCCGCCTCGTAGATCTCGTCGGGGTCCAGGCGGCGCAGTTCCTCGGCGAGGAGCTCCGACATCGGGCGCCGGGTCAGTGCCACCCGGCGGTCCGGCTGGCCGGGGCGCGACAGCGTGGCCAGATGGGCGTCGCCGCGGGTGATGGAGATGTCGCCGTCGGCGGTGGACAGTCTGACCGCGGTCAGGCCGGGACCGGCGGACTCGACGACCTTTATCGGGGCGTCGAGGCGCTCGCCCAGCCAGGCCGCCAGCAGCAGGGCACTGGCGTGACCCGGCACGGCCTCCACCACGCCCCTTCTGACCTTGCCCGCCGGTTGGTCGAACGCGGCGGCCAGCAGGCTCCGCCACGACGTCAGCCGGGTCCAGGCCAGGTCGGTGTCGCCGGGCACGTAGCCGCGGATCCGGCTGGTGATCGCCTTCACCGAGTCGGCCGCCGAGCGCGCGTCGACGATGCGGCGCTGGGCGAGCATGCCGACGGAGTCCGCGGCGGGTCTGTCCGGGCAGTCGCCCGGCCACCAGACCACCACCGGGGTGTCGGTGAGCAGCAGCGGACTGATCACCGAGTCGGCGTGCTCGGTGAGCTCGCCGTACAGGCGGAGCAGGATCACCTCGCCCGGGGTGGACTCGCCGAACCGGATCTCGGCGTCGAGGCGGTTCGGCTCCTGCGCGTCGCGCGGGATGACGACGAGGATCCGGGAGGGGTGCTCCCTGGCCGCCTCGGTCGCCGCCCGGACCGCGTCGTACTGGTTGCTCTCGTCGGAGACGATCACCAGGGTCAGCACCATGCCGACCGCCGGGGTACCCATCTGGTGCCGGAGCTGGGTGAGCTGGGAGGAGATCTTCGACGCGTTCGTGCCGGTGAGCATGAAGCTCGTCATCTAAAGCCTCCTCCAGGCGCGTCCGTCGCGGTCCATCATCTCGTCGGCCGAGACCGGGCCCCAGGTGCCCGCCGGATACTCCTCCGGTGGGCCCTGGGTGGCCCAGAACTCCTCGATCGGGTCGAGGATCTTCCACGACAGCTCGACCTCGCGCTGGTGCGGGAAGAGCGGCGGGTCACCGATCAGCACGTCCAGCAGCAGCCGCTCGTAGGCCTCCGGGGAGGACTCCATGAACGACTCGCCGTAGGCGAAGTCCATCGAGACGTTCCTGACCTCCATCGCGGTGCCGGGCACCTTGGAGCCGAAGAGCACGGTGATCCCCTCGTCCGGCTGGACCCGGATGACCAGGGCGTTCTGTCCCAGTATTTCGGTGTCGTCCTTGCTGAACGGCAGGTGTGGCGCGCGCTGGAACATCACGGCGACCTCGGTCACCCGGCGGCTCAGCCGTTTGCCGGTGCGGAGGTAGAACGGGACCCCCGCCCAGCGCCGGTTGGCGATCTCCAGCTTGACGGCGGCGTAGGTCTCGGTGGTGGAGTCCGCCGAGATGCCGTCCTCCTGGGTGTAGCCGATGACCGGCTCGCCGCCCTGCCAGCCCGGTCCGTAGCGGCCGCGGGCGGTGGAGAGCTTCAGGTCGGCCGGCAGCCGCACCGCCTTGAGGACCTTCTCCTTCTCCCGGCGCAGCGAGTTGGCCTCGAAGGAGGTGGGGTCCTCCATCGCCACCAGAGCCAGCAGCTGGAGCAGGTGGTTCTGGATCACGTCGCGGGCCGCGCCGATGCCGTCGTAGTATCCGGCCCGCCCGCCGATGCCGATGTCCTCGGCCATCGTGATCTGGACGTGGTCGACGTAGCTCCGGTTCCAGATCGGTTCGAACAGGTTGTTGGCGAACCGCAGCGCCAGGATGTTCTGGACGGTCTCCTTGCCCAGATAGTGGTCGATGCGGAAGACCGAGCTCTCCGGGAAGACCGCGCTGGTGATCGCGTTGAGCTCCTGGGCGCTCTTCAGGTCGCGCCCGAAGGGCTTCTCGATCACCACCCGGCGCCAGGAGCCCTCGGGGCCGCCCGACAGGTTGGTCCGCTTGAGCTGCTCGACCACGACCGGGAAGAACTTCGGCGGCACCGACAGGTAGAAGCAGTAGTTGCCGCCGGTGCCCCGGTTCTGGTCGATCTCCTTGAGCATGGCGGCCAGTGCGTCGAACGCGCCGTCGTCGGTGAACTCGCCCGGGCAGAAGAAGATGCCCTCCGACAGCTGCTTCCAGACCTCCTCGCGGAACGGCGTCCGCGCGTACTCCTTGACGGCGTCATGGGTGACCTGCGCGAAATCCTGGTCCTGCCAGTCGCGGCGGGCGAAGCCGACCAGGGAGAACCCCGGGGGCAGCAGCCCCCGGTTGGCCAGGTCGTAGATCGCCGGCAACAGCTTCTTGCGGGCCAGGTCGCCCGTCACGCCGAACAGCACCAGCACGCACGGCCCCGCCACACGCGGCAGCCGCTTGTCCCGCGGATCGCGCAGCGGGTTGGCGGCCACCACCTCCTCGGTGGTGGCCGCGGTCGCGACGGCCGAGGCCGCCGCCGCCGACTCGTCGGCGCGCGTCCCGTCGCCGCTCCGGTGCCCGTCACGCCCGCCTTCGGGGTGAGGGGCCACGGTGTGCGCCTCGGATCGCTGATCGCTCATTCAGACCTCCCGCGCGGCCTCAAGCAGACGTGTGACCCCGGCGACCCGATCGGTCAGGTGCAGCCGTACGGTGGGACGTCCCCGCCCGGCCAGCGCGTCCTGGTCTCCCAGGGCCTGCGCGAGCTGGAGCCGGCCCAGGGTGTACGGCTTGCCTGGCACCTCGACGTCGTCCTCGACCGCTCCCGTGATCAGCAGGAACACGCCGTTCTGTGGACCGCCCTTGTGATATTGACCGGTGGAGTGCAGGAACCGGGGGCCCCATCCGAAGGTGACCGGCCGGTCGGTCCGCGCCGCGAGCTCCGCGCGCAGCGTGGCCGGGTCGGCCGCCCTCCAGGCCTCGGTCATCTGCTCGAACGACGCCCCCTCAAGCTCAAGGCCGGGGGCGTCGAACGCCGCGTCCCTGTCGAGATAGGCCATGACCGCGAGGTAGCCGCGCGAGGGGACGGACTCCAGCAGCCGGGTGAGGACCTCCGGCAGGTCCTTGGGGGCCCGGCCGCCACCCGGCTCGCCGTACACCTCGACCGGGCCGTCGACCAGGATCGGCGTGCCGACGGGCAGCTCCTCCACGGCCAGCAGCCTGGCGGTGTTCTCCTTGGACTCGGCCACGTTCGGCTGGTTGAAGGGGTCGATGCCGAGCACCCGCCCCGCGATCGCGGTGGCGTACTCCCACACGAGGAACTGCCCGCCCAGCGGGCCGCCGACGGTCAGCGCGCCATCGGAGTCGATCCCGGCGACCAGTTCGTCGCCGGCGTCGCCGGGGTCGGCGCCGACGACCGGCAGGATGCCCTTGCCGTCCTTGCCGGTGGACTCGGCGATCAGCTGCTCGATCCAGTCGGGCAGGCCGTTGATCTCCGAGAGGCTGTCCTCCAGGATGAGCTTGTCGCGCCCGGAGAGCGCGGCGGCGCCCAGGGCGGCGCCCAGCTCCAGGCCCGGGTTGCCCTCGGCCCGCGCCAGCAGGGGCCGTACGGCGGCGGCGTCGTCGAGCAGCCTCTCCACGTCGGCCCCGGCCAGCGCGCTGGGCACCAGGCCGAACGCCGACAGGGCGCTGTAGCGGCCGCCCACGCCGGGGTCGGCCAGGATCACCGGGTAGCCGGCCTCGACCGCCAGCCGCTCCAGCGGGGAGCCGGGGTCGGTGACCACGACGATCCGGCCGGCCGGATCGATCCCCGCGTCGCGGAACGCCTTCTCGTAGATCCGCCGGTGACTGTCGGTCTCCACCGTGCCGCCGCTCTTGCTGGCGACCACCAGGATCGTGCGGTCCAGCCGGTCGTTCAGCGCCCGGCGCACCTGGGCGGGGTCGGTGGTGTCGAGCACGGTCAGCGGGACGTCGGCGGTGGCGGTGATGACCTCGGGGGCGAGCGAGGAGCCTCCCATGCCCGCCAGGACCACGTGGTCCAGCCCCTCGGCCCGTGCCCGCTCCACCAGCCTCCCGATCTCCGGCAGCAGCTCCCTGCTGGTCAGCGGGAGGGTGAGCCAGCCGAGGCGGATCGCGGCCTCGGGCTCGGCCTCCGGGCCCCACAGGGTGGGATCGCCGCCCGCCAGGGCCTCGGGAACCCCCTCGGAGGCGAGCCGCGCGGCCGTCTCCGCGGCCTGCTCGGCAGGTCTCTCCTCGCTGAACGTCACGGACACCGACATGCGGTTCACGCCTTCCGTAGCTCGGAGGAGACGGTGGCCAGCAGCTCGTTCCAGGAGGCCTCGAACTTCTGCACGCCCTCCTCCTCCAGGACCCGCACCACGTCGTCGTAGTCGATGCCGGCCTCCTTGAGGGCGGCCATGGTGTTCCAGGCCTCCTCGTAGCGGGGCCGGACGGTGTCGCCGGTGAGGCGGCCGTGGTTGGCGGTGGCGTCGAGGGTCTTCTCCGGCATCGTGTTGACCGTGCCGGCCGTGACCAGTTCGTCCACGTAGAGGGTGTCGGGGTAGCTCGGGTCCTTGGTGCCGGTGGAGGCCCACAGCGGGCGCTGCGGGCGGGCTCCGGCCGCGCTCAGCGCCTGCCAGCGCGGGGAGTCGACCATGTCCTCGTAGGCGGCGAAGGCGAGACGGGCGTTGGCGATCGCGGCCTTGCCCTTGAGCGCCCCGGCCTCGGGGGTGCCGATCTTGTCCAGCCGCCTGTCGATCTCGGTGTCCACCCGGCTGACGAAGAAGGAGGCCACCGACTCGATGCCGGCCAGGTTCAGCCCGCCGGACCTCGCCCGCTCCAGGCCCGTCAGCCAGGCGTCCATCACGGCGCGGTAGCGCTCCAGGGAGAAGATCAGCGTGACGTTGACGCTGATGCCCTCGGAGATCGCCTGGGTGATCGCGGGCAGGCCCTCGACCGTGGCGGGGATCTTGATGAACAGGTTGGGCCGGTCGACCATCCACCACAGCGCGCGCGCCTCGGCGACGGTCTTGTCGGTGCTCCCGGCCAGACGCGGGTCCACCTCGATCGAGACCCGGCCGTCCACGCCGCCGGTGGCCTCGTAGACCGGTCTGAGCACGTCGGCGGCCCAGCGGATGTCGTAGGTGGTGATGGCGCGCACCGCCTCCTCGACCCCCACCTGGCGCACGGCCAGGTCGTGGAGCTGCGCGTGGTAGGCGTCGCCCCTGCTCAGCGCCGAGGCGAAGATGGTCGGGTTGGAGGTCACGCCGACCACGTGCCTGCCGCGGATCAGCGTCTCCAGGTTTCCACTGCGCAGGCGCTCCCGGCTGATGTCGTCCAGCCATATGGAGACGCCCTGATTGGAAAGACTTCTCAGGATCTCACTCATGATCAGTTTCCCGTCGTCTCGCCCTTGTCGGCCCCGATCCGGGCAAGGCTCGCCCTGGCGGCGGTGGCCACCCGCTCGGCGGTGAGGCCGAACTGGTCAAAAAGGGTCTGGTAAGGGGCTGAGGCACCGAAGTGTTCCAGGCTTACGACCTCCCCGTCATCTCCTACGAACTCTCGCCAGCCCAGTGCGATTCCCGCCTCCACGGCGACCCGCGCGCGGACCGCGGAGGGCAGCACCGTCTGCCGGTAGGCGGCGTCCTGGGCGTGGAACCACTCCACGCACGGCATCGACACGACCCGGGTCGGGATGCCCTCCTCCTCCAGCAGGCGGCGGGCCTCGACGGCCAGCTGAACCTCGGAGCCGGTGCCGATCAGGATCACCTCGGGCTGCCCGGTGGAGGCGTCCCGCAGGACGTAGGCGCCGCGGGCGACCTTCGCCGCGTCCCCGGTGCCCTCGTAGACCGGGACGTTCTGCCGGGTCAGCGCCAGCGCGGCCGGGCGGTCGGCGTGCTCAAGCACGGTCCGCCACGCGGCGGCCGTCTCGTTGGCGTCGGCCGGGCGCACCACGTCGAGGCCCGGGATGGCGCGCAGCGCCCACAGGTGCTCGACCGGCTGGTGGGTCGGGCCGTCCTCGCCCAGGCCGATGGAGTCGTGGGTCCACACGTAGGTGACCGGCAGCCTCATCAGCGCCGCGAGCCGTACGGCGGGGCGCATGTAGTCGCTGAAGACCAGGAACGTGCCGCCGTAGGGGCGGGTGCCGTTGTGCAGTGCGATGCCGTTGAGTATGGCGCCCATGCCGTGCTCGCGGATGCCGAAGTGCAGAGTCCGGCCGTAGCGGTTCCCGGGGAACTCCTTGGTCTGGTACTCCTCGGGGATGAAGGACGGCTCGCCCTTCATCGTGGTGTTGTTGGAGTCGGCCAGGTCGGCCGAGCCGCCCCACAGCTCGGGCAGCACGGGCGCCAGGCTGTTGAGCACCTCGCCGGAGGCCTTGCGGGTGGCCATGGAGGAGCCAGGCTCGAAGGTCGGCAGCGCCTCGGTCCAGCCGGGCGGCAGGAGCCGGACGGAGATGCGGTCGAACTCCGCGGCGCGCTCGGGGTTGGCGGCACGCCAGCTCGCGAAGGCCTTGTCCCACTCGGCGCGGGCGGCGCGCGAGCGCTCCACGACGCCGCGGGCGTGCTCCAGCACCTCGGCGGGGACGTCGAAGGTCTTGGCCGGGTCCTGGCCCATGGCCACCTTGGTGGCGGCCACCTCGTCGGCGCCCAGGGCCGAGCCGTGGATCTTGCCGGTGTTCTGCTTGTTCGGCGCCGGCCAGCCGATGACGGTGCGCAGGCGGATGAACGAGGGCCTGCCGGTCTCGGCACGGGCGGCCTCCATGGCCTGGTGCAGCGCCTCGACGTCCTCGGCGTACTCACCGCCGCGGGTCCAGTCGACGGTCTGGACGTGCCAGCCGTACGCCTCGTAGCGCTTGGTGATGTCCTCGCTCAGCGCGATCTGGGTGTCGTCCTCGATCGAGATGTGGTTGCTGTCGAAGACGACGACCAGGTTGCCCAGCCTCTGGTGGCCGGCGAGGGCGCTGACCTCGTGGCTGATGCCCTCCTCGATGTCGCCCTCGGAGGCGATGCACCAGATCGTGTGGTCGAAGGGGCTGGCGCCCTGGGCGGCCTCGGGGTCGAACAGCCCGCGCTCGCGGCGGGCGGCCATGGCCATGCCGACCGCGTTGCCGAGGCCCTGCCCGAGCGGGCCGGTGGTGGTCTCGACACCGGCGGTGTGGCCGTGCTCGGGGTGCCCGGGGGTCAGGCTGTCCCACTGGCGCAGGCTCTTCAGGTCGTCCAGAGACAGGCCGTACCCCGACAGGAAGAGCTGGATGTAGAGGGTCAGGCTGGTGTGCCCGGCCGAAAGGACGAACCTATCCCGGCCCACCCACGAGGGGTCGGACGGGTCGTGGCGCAACATTCGCTGAAAAAGCAGATAGGCGGCCGGCGCCAGGCTCATCGCGGTGCCGGGGTGACCCGACCCCGCCTTCTCTACCGCGTCCATTGCCAGTGCCCGCACGGCATCGACCGCCCGACGGTCGAGGTCGCTCCATTCGAGGGCTGGCACGAGTTCGCTGCTCAAGTGCTCGATCTCCGGATCTAGTCGTGTGATGGTGGCGCCGGTTTGGCTTTTCCCGCCCACACCGGACCCTAACGGTTCGGCCTCGCTACCGTTGCGTAGGCTGGCAGGGGGCGGGTCCGCAGGAGTCATGAACAGCCCGGACGTAACCCCTGAAAGGGTCATGCCACATCGCTTCCTCACCCCATGCGGGAACCGGCCACCCCAGCAACTAGAGTTGGATCCTCAAGGCTGGGCCGGTGCCCGCATCACGGATCCGCTCTAATCAGAGGTTACGCGTTGACCCCGCACGTGCTGGAAGCGCCTTAATGGTGCTGACCGACAAGCAATCGACGGCCCTGTCCGAGACGGGTACGGCGGACATCGCCGCTCCGCGCTCGTTCGGCGACGTCGTGAAGGCATACGTCGCCCTCACCAAGCCGCGGATCATCGAACTGCTGCTGATCACCACGCTGCCGGTGATGTTCCTGGCCGCCCGTGGCCTGCCCCCGCTGGGGATCGCCGTCTGCACCCTGGTGTTCGGCACCCTCTCGGCGGGCAGCGCGAACGCGCTGAACTGCTACATCGACCGCGACATCGACGCCGCGATGCGCCGTACCCGGCGCCGCCCGCTGGCCCGCGACCAGGTCCCGCCGGCCAACGCGCTGATCTTCGGCGTGCTCCTCGGCGTGCTGTCGACCCTTGGCCTCGGGCTGACCGTGAACTGGCTCGCCGCCTGGCTGTCACTGGCCGCGAACCTCTTCTACGTGCTCGTCTACTCGATGATCCTGAAGCGGCGGACCTCGCAGAACGTGGTCTGGGGTGGCATCGCGGGCTGCATGCCGGTGCTGATCGGCTGGGCCGGCGTCACCGGGAGTCTCGCCTGGGCGCCGGTGGTGCTCTTCGGGGTGGTGTTCTTCTGGACGCCGCCGCACACCTGGACTCTCGCCATGCGCTACCGGGACGACTACGCGGCGGCGAAGATCCCCATGCTCCCGGTGGTGGCCACCGAGCGCCGCGTGGTGCTGGAGAGCATCGTCTACACCTGGGCCACCGTGCTCTGCTCGCTGCTGCTCTGGCCGGTCGCCGGGACCACGCTGCTCTATCCGGCCGTGGCCCTCGTCCTCGGCGCCGCCTGCCTGTGGGAGGTCTACCGCCTCCTCGGCCGCGTCAACGCCGGCAAGACCGGGGTCGACCTGCGCCCGATGCGCTTCTTCCACTGGTCCAACGCCTATCTGGCGCTGCTCTTCCTCGCCGTCGCCGTCGACTCCATGCTCGTCTGAGCCCCCTCCCTCCGCCGTGCGCGCCCTCATGAACGACCCCGAGGCGTCCTCACCGTTTTTATGCCGTTATGTCGGTGAATATGGTCTGGTGGCCGGGTGCGGCCTGACACAGAATGGGACGGGACACGTCGTGGTTGATCGGTTACGGTTACCACATGGCGAGCCGTGATCCCCGCTGGGTCTTGAGGGACCGCCCGTCCGTCGCGCTGATCGCCGGACTTGTCCTGGCCGGCCTCTGCGCGCTGGCGTCGTTCTCCTTCGACCTGTTCAACGGCGACCCGGTGTACTTCTTCATCGCGCTGGCCCTCGCCCTGGCGCCGGTCCCCGTGCTGCTGGCGGCGGTGCTGGCGCTGGACCGGATGGAGCCCGAGCCGCGGAGCAATCTGATCTTCGCGTTCGCCTGGGGCGCCGGAGTGGCTGTGCTGGTCGCGGGCCTCGTCAACTCCTTCAACCTGGTCTACATCGAGAACACCGCCCGGCTGGGCTACGACACCGCGCGCAACATCGCCGCCACCTTCGGCGCCCCGGTGGTCGAGGAGACGATGAAGGGGCTGGTCCTGCTGGGCCTGCTCAGGTTCAGGCGGACCGAGCTCGACGGGCCCACCGACGGCATCATCTACGCCGGCATGGTCGGCCTCGGCTTCGCGATGAGTGAGAACGTCAGCTACTACGTGGCGGCCCTGCACGACACGGGGGCCCAAGGCCTGGCGGTGACCGTCGTGCTCCGCGGGATCCTGTCGCCGTTCGCGCACCCGCTGTTCACCTCGATGATCGGTGTCGCGGTGGCCTACGCCGCGCAGCGCCAGGGGCCGGTGCGGGTCTTCGTGATCGCGGCGGGCTGGATCGGCGCGATGCTGCTGCACGGGATCTGGAACGGGTTCGCGTCCTACGTCGGCCTCGGCGGCCTGGTCGTCGCCTACCTGCTGCTGATGGCCGTGCTGATCGTGCTGATCTGGATCGTCTTCCGGGACCGCACCCGGATCGTCGGCCTGATCCACACCTACCTGCCGGCCTACCGGGCGACCGGGCTGGTCACCCCCTACGACGTCTACATGCTCTCCTCGCTGCCCGGCCGCCGTCAGGCCAGGCAGTGGGCCAGGACGAACGGCGGCAAGCCCGGCCTGCGGGCGATGAGCGACTACCAGCTCGCGGCCACCGAGCTCGGCCTGCTCCACGAGCGGGCCAGGCGCGGTGTGATCGACGAACGCACGTTCAACGAGGAGCAGGGGGCACTGCTGCGGTGCATGGCCGCCGCGCGCGCGGCGTTCCCGGCGTCGCGGCAGGCACCCGGCGGGAACGTTCCGCCCGGTCACCTCCCCCCGCCCCCGTTCCCGCCGGAGTCCGGCCCGCATCCCCCGTCACCGCCGGGCCCCTACCCGCTGCCCGGATGAGGCGTCCGCTCCGGATGGCGGGGGGCGGAGTCGGCGGCCGGACGGGCCGAGGGGCGGAGCGCCGCGTCCAGGCTGGTCTCGCGCGGTCCGGGGAAGACGGGGGAGGAGTCGAGAACCACCGAGTCCAGGACGCCCTTCGCCGAGGCGAGGAACTCCCGGGCCGCGTAGCCGTAGGTGGTGGACGGCCACCGCGCGGCCGAGTCGTCGCCGACGCCGAACGCCTCCAGGCCCGCCGTACGGCACAGCGCGACCGCCCTGGGCAGGTGGAAGACCTGGGTGACCACGGTGATCCGGGTGGCCCCGAACACGTCGCGGGCCCGCACGCACGAGTCCCACGTGTCGAAGCCCGCGTAGTCCAGCACGAGTGCGGTGCCGGGGACGCCGCGGGCGAGCAGGTAGTCGCGCATGGCGGTGGGCTCGTCGTAGCCGGGCCGGCCGTTGTCGCCCGAGAGCAGCAGAGCCCTCACCCTGCCCGTCCGGTAAAGCTCGGCGGAGATGTCCAGCCGCCTGGCCAGCATGGGGGAGGGGTGCCCGCCGAAGGCCGCCGCGCCCAGGACCAGCGCCGCCGGGGCCTCCGGGACCCCGGCGACCCAGTCCGGGGAGGAGTCCGCGACGGTCCGGTGCCCGGCACTGGCCAGCCATGCCCAGGTCAGCGGGGCGATCGCCAGCACGCTCAGCAGGACGGCGCCCTGGTAGGAGCGGCGGAGGGCCGCACGTGACAGTGGCATACCGTCATTGTCCCGCGTGCTTCTCCGCGGCGCTCCGGTAATCTCAGGGAATCTCATGGAGTGCCGCCCGCGGCGGGCCGGTCACGGCGCCGGGCGCCGGATCCCGCGCGGCGGGGACGGCGGGTACGGCGGAAATCAGGTCGGCACGGCGACGGAGCCGAGTCTGCCGTGATCGTCCACCGGGGTCTCCAGCGGGCCCCGTGACCGCATCGCGTAGACCACCCGCAGTGTGTAGATCCACACGAGCGTCGAGCCGAGCACGTGCAGGCCGACCAGGAACGCGGGGACGGCCAGGAAGTACTGGACGTATCCGATGATCCCCTGGGCCAGCTCCACGGCGAGCAGTGTCAGCGCCGCCCGCCTGACATGGCGCGGCGCGCCGGTGACGCGCAGGGCGAAGAGCAGCGCGAACGTGAGCCCGACCACGAGATAGACCACGTCGGCGTGGATCCTGGCCACCGTCTCGATGTCGAACCGGAACCGGGAGGCCATCGCGTCCCCGGAGTGCGGTCCGGTGCCCGCCACCACCACGCCCACGACGAGCAGGGCGGCCACCGCCGCGGTCAGCGCGAGACCGAGGGCGCGGATGTCGCGGTGGACCAGCCGCTCCGGCGCGGCGTCGCCCTCCTTGGACCGGGCGTAGAGCGCGAAGGCGGCGGCGATCAGGCCAATGGAGATCAGGAAGTGCATGCTCACGGTTACCGGGTTGAGCACGCTGCGCACCACCAGGCCGCCCCAGAGGGCCTGCGCGGCCACGCCGATCGGCTGGAGCCAGGCCAGCCGCACCAGGTCCCGGCGGCGCGACGGCATCCTGAGCGCGGCGACCAGGCAGGCCACGCCGACGACCAGGACCACGAAGGTCAGCAGCCGGTTGCCGAACTCGACGGCCATGTTGACCGCGGAGATCTCGCCGTGGGCGACCGGGACGAAGCTGTCAGGGGTGCACCTCGGCCAGGTCGGGCAGCCCAGCCCCGATCCGGTGACCCGGACGGCCGCGCCCGTCACGGTGATACCCGCGTTGACGATCACGCTCGCCAGCGCCCACCGGCGCAGGCCGTCGGCGGTGGGGGACCAGACGGCCCGAGGGAGCTTCACAGCCTGTCGATGTGCCTGGTCAAGGAGGTGCTTCACGGCTCACATGCTAGGCGGCGAGGGTGGTGGTCCCGTCGGTGACCCGGGCGCGCGGGGGCGGACGGGCCGCCCGGCGCGGCGCGGCTTATCGCTTAGGCCGCCGGGTACGGATCGGCTGAACTGGAGAAACGAGAATGGGGGCGATTGATCTCGTTGAGAATATGTGACATATTACTGACGTACCGGGTTGGAAGCGAGGTGAGTCATGCCGGACGTCGTGGTGATCGGTGCCGGAGCCGTTGGCGCCGCCTGCGCCTACTACGCGGCACGCGCCGGGCTGGACGTGGTCGTCGTCGACCGCGGGCCCGTGGCCGGTGGGACGACCGGCGCGGGAGAGGGCAACGTCCTGGTCTCCGACAAGGAGCCGGGGCCCGAGCTGGATCTGGCCCTGCTCTCCAACGGCCTCTGGCGTGACCTGGCCGAGCACGACGGGTTCGAGTTCGAGCCCAAGGGCGGCCTGGTGGTCGCCGAGTCCGGAGGGGTGCTTGACGTCCTCGTCGCCCTGGCGGCCAAGCAGGGGGTCGAGCACACGGTGGTCACCCCGGAAGGGCTCGCCGACTATGAGCCCCACCTGGCCAAGGGTCTGGCCGGAGGTGTGTTCTACCCGCAGGACGCCCAGGTCCAGCCCATGCTGGCGGCGGCCAGGCTGATCCAGAGGGGGGCCGAGCGGTTCGGCCGCGGCGCGCTGATGCTGCGCACCGGCGTCACCGTGACGGGCTTCGTCCGCGACGGATCCCGGATCACCGGCGTCATGACCGATCATGGTGACATCCTCGCAGACGCGGTCGTCAACGCCGCCGGCACCTGGGGCGGTGAGATCGCCGCGATGGCCGGCGTGCACGTCCCGGTCCTGCCCAGACGCGGCTTCATCCTGGTCACCGAGCCCATGGACGAGGTGCTGATCAGGCACAAGGTCTACACCGCGGCCTACGTCACCAACGTGGCCAGCGACTCCGAGGGCCTGGAGACGTCCGCTGTGGTGGAGGCGACCGCCTCGGGCCCGGTGCTCATCGGCGCCAGCCGCGAGCGTGTCGGCTTCGACCGGAGGATCTCGGTGCCGGTGCTGGAACGCCTCGCCCGGCAGGCCGTCGCGCTCTTCCCCGTGCTGGCGGAGCGCCGGGTGATCCGGGCCTACTGCGGGTTCCGGCCCTACTGCCCCGATCACCTTCCCGTGATCGGGGAGGACCCCCGGGCCCCCGGGCTCCACCACGCCTGCGGCCACGAGGGCGCGGGCATCGGCCTGGCCCCGGCCACCGGCCACCTGATCGCCCAGACGCTGACCGGGGTCCAGCCCGACCTGGCCCTGCGCCCCTTCCGCCCGGACCGCTTCGAGGAGGCGCGTTCATGAAGCAGCCGTACAGCCTGGTACGGGCGCGCCCCGAGCCGGAGTTCGAGATCAGTGTGGACGGCGCCCCCGTCCCGGTGATCCCCGGCCAGACCATCGGCGCGGCCCTGCACGGCGCGGGCGTCCGCACCTGGCGGACCACCCGGGTCGCCGGGCGTCCGCGTGGGCTGTTCTGCGGCATCGGCGTCTGCTTCGACTGCCTGGTCACGGTCAACGGCAGCCCGTCCCTGCGGGCCTGCCTGACCGAGGCCCGTCCCGGAGACCGGGTGAGCACCGGCCGCGAGGCCGGACCGCGCCGGCCCGAGGGCGGGCCCGGCGGTGAAGCCGGCGGCGGGTCCGCGGGTGAGCCCGGCCGTGAACTCGGTGGTAAGGCCGTCGGTGAGGTTCACGGTGAGCCCGGCGACGGGCGGAACCACGGCCCGCGCGACGGGCGGGGCACGGTGAACGGCCGATGAGCCACGTTCACGACCTCGCCGTCATCGGCGCGGGGCCGGCCGGGGTGGCCGGCGCGCTCAGCGCCTCCCTGACCGGGCTGGACGTCGTGCTGATCGACGCCGCCCCGCGCCCCGGCGGCCAGTACTTCCGGCACCTGCCCGAGGGCTTCCGCGCCCGCAGGCCCGGAGCCCTCCATCACGGCCTGGACAGGTTCACCCGGCAGTGGGAGGCACTCGGCGAGCGCGCCACCGTGCTCCTCGGTCACCGGGTCTGGGCCGTGGAGCGGGCCGATGAGACGATAACCGTACGGTGCCTGGAGGGGGACCGCGAGGAGCGGCCCCGCACGGTCACTGCGCGCCGGCTGCTGATCGCCACCGGCGCCCACGACCGGCCGCTGCCGTTCCCCGGCTGGGACCTGCCGGGCGTGCTCACCGCGGGCGGGGCACAGGCCCTGCTCAAGGGGAACCTCGTCGTCGCGGGCCGCAGGGTCGTGGTCGCCGGGACCGGGCCCTTCCTGCTCCCGGTCGCCGCCGGGCTCGCCGACGCCGGTGCGGACGTGCGGGGCGTCTACGAGGCCAACGGCCGGTTCGGGCTCGCCAGGCATCCGCTGCTCGCCGCGGGCAAGGCCGGGGAGGCCCTCGGCTACGGCGTTAGCCTCGCCAGGCACCGGGTGCCCTACCACGGACGCCAGGCGGTGATCGAGGCACACGGTGAGGGCGCCCTGACCCACGTCACGGTGGCGAAGCTGGACGCCGCCTGGCGGCCGGTCGCCACCAGGACCGTCGAGTGCGACACCCTCGCCTACGGCTACGGGTTCGTCCCCCAGCTCGAACTCCCGGTCCAGCTCGGCTGCGCGACCCGCGCCGACGCGGACGGCGGCCCCGTCGTGGACGTCGACGCGGGGCTGCGCACCAGCGTGCCCGGCGTCTACGCGGCGGGGGAGTCCACCGGCGTCGGCGGGGCGGTGCTGGCCGAGGTCGAGGGGCGCATCGCCGGCCGCACCGTCGCCGCCGACCTGGGCCGCCGAGTCCGGCCGCTGCCCGTCCTGTCGCGGCGCCGCGAGCGGTTGTCGGCCTTTGCCCGGGCGCTGCTTGAGGCCTACCCGGTACGGCCCGGCTGGCAGGGGTGGCTCCGCCGGGACACGCTGATCTGCCGCTGCGAAGAGGTGCCCCTGTCGGCCGTGCGCGAGGCCCAAGAGCTGGGGGCCACCGACGCGCGCTCCATAAAACTGCTGGCCCGCCCCGGTATGGGCTGGTGCCAGGGCCGGATGTGTGGCTACGCCGTGGCGTGCCTCGCCGGTGAGAACCCTCTGGCGCCCCGGCGCCCGATCGCCCAGCCCGTCCGGCTGGGCGACTTGGCCGCGCTGAACCTATCCCCCTTGGAAGGATGACCGTGATGACGACGACCCGCACGAAACCCTGGCACGGCGTGATGGTGGCCACCGCCCTCCCCCTGGACGAGGACCTCTCGGTCGACCTGGACGGCTACGCCGAGCACTGCCGCTGGCTGGTCGAGAACGGCTGCGACGGCGTGGTTCCGAACGGCTCGCTGGGCGAATACCAGACGCTGACCTCCGGCGAGCGGGCCACGGTCGTGGAGACCGCGGTCGCGGCCATCGGCGGCGACAGGGTCATGCCGGGGATCGCCGCCTACGGCGCGCTGGAGGCGCGCCGCTGGGCCGAGCAGGCCCGTGACGCCGGATGCCAGGCGGTGATGCTGCTCCCGCCGAACGCCTACCGGGCCGACGAGCGGATCGTGATCGAGCACTACCGCGAGGTGGCCAAGGCCGGCCTGCCCGTGGTGGCCTACAACAACCCCCTCGACACGAAGGTGGACCTCACCCCGGCGCTGCTGGCCAGGCTGCACTCCGAGGGCCTGATCGTGGCGGTCAAGGAGTTCACCGGCGACGTCCGCCGCGCCTACGAGATCGCCGAGGTCGCCCCCGGACTGGACCTGCTGATCGGCGCCGACGACGTGATGCTGGAGCTGGCCCTGGCCGGTGCGGTCGGCTGGGTGGCCGGCTACCCCAACGCGCTGCCCCGCTCCTGCGTGGACCTGTACAAGGCGGCCATGGCCGGTGACCTGGCCACCGCGCTCCCGCTCTACCGGGCGCTGCACCCGCTGCTGCGCTGGGACTCCAAGACCGTGTTCGTGCAGGCCATCAAGCTCTCCATGGACCTGGCAGGGCGCAAGGGCGGCCCGAGCCGTCCGCCGAGGCTGCCGCTGGTCCCCGAGGAGGAGTCCGCCGTCCGCGCCGTCACCGAGAAGGTCCTGGCCGAAGGTCTCGGCTAGCCGTCGCCCCCCCGGCCGGGCGTCGTGCGGGCCGCGCCCGGCGAGGGACGCGCCCGGTCGGGGGTCTTGTAGGGTAGGACATCCCTCGGAGGAGAGTCGATGAGGACCAGACGAGTTTTTCATGCGGTGGACTCCCACACCGAGGGCATGCCCACCCGGGTGATCACCGGGGGAGTCGGGGTCATCCCCGGCGCGACCATGGCCGAGCGCCGCCGGTACTTCATGGCCGAGATGGACCACGTCCGGACCCTGCTGATGTACGAGCCGCGCGGCCACTCGGCGATGAGCGGGGCGATCCTGCAGCCGCCCACCCGGCCCGACGCCGACTACGGCGTGCTCTACATCGAGGTCTCCGGCTGCCTGCCCATGTGCGGCCACGGCACCATCGGAGTCGCCACCGTTCTGGTGGAGACCGGGATGGTCGAGGTCGCCGAGCCGGTGACCACCATCCGGCTGGACACCCCGGCGGGGCTGGTCGTCGCCGAGGTGCGGGTCGAGGACGGCGCCGCCACGGCGGTCACCATCACCAACGTGCCGTCCTTCGCCGCCGGGCTGGACCGCACGGTCAAGGTGCCCGGGCTGGGCGAGGTCGACTACGACCTTGCCTACGGCGGCAACTACTACGCAATCCTGCCGATCGCCTCCGTCGGCCTGCCGTTCGACCGCTCGCACAAGCAGGGCATCCTCGACGCCGGACTGGCGATCATGGATGCCATCAACGAGCAGGACGAGCCCGTCCACCCGCTGGACGACGGCATCCGGGGCTGCCACCACGTGCAGTTCACCGCCCCCGGCTCCGACGCCCGGCACTCCCGGCACGCGATGGCGATCCACCCCGGCTGGTTCGACCGCTCGCCGTGCGGCACCGGCACCAGCGCCCGGATGGCCCAGCTCCACGCCCGCGGTGAGCTGGCCCTCGACACCGATTTCGTGAACGAGTCGTTCATCGGCACCCGCTTCGTCGGGCGGCTCACCGGGGAGACGAGGGTCGCGGATCTGCCCGCGGTGGTCCCGGCCATCACGGGCAGGGCGTGGGTCACCGGAACCGCCCAGTACTTCATCGATCCCCGTGACCCGTTTCCCGAAGGTTTCCTGCTGTGATCCCTGTGATGAATCCGATCGAGAGCCGTTCCCCGCACGACCCCACCGACCTCGTCGCCTCCTCCCCCGCCGCGGGGAGATCGGGCGTCGACGCGGCCGTGGCGTCGGCCAGGACCGCGCAGCGCGACTGGGCGGCCCGTAACGCGGCCGTCCGGGCCGCGGCGCTGGCCAGGGCCGCCGACGCGGTGGAGGGGGCGGCCGGCGAACTGGCCGCCCTGGTGGTCCGCGAGGTCGGCAAGCCCGTCGCCGAGGCGCGGGGCGAGGTCGCCCGCTCGGTGTCGATCCTGCGCTACTACGCCCAGCAGGTGTTCGATCCGGTGGGCGCGGTCCACGAGCCCTCGGGGGCCGGGCTGCTGTTCACCCGGCGCCGCCCGCTCGGCGTCGCCGGGCTGATCACGCCGTGGAACTTCCCGCTGGCCATTCCGCTGTGGAAGGCCGCGCCCGCGCTGGCGTTCGGCAACGCGGTCGTGCTCAAGCCCGCCCCGCAGGCGCTGGCGTGCGCGCTGCGCCTGGCCGAGCTGCTGGACCTCGACGCGTTCCGGGTCGTGCCGGGCGACGCCGAGGAGGGGGCGGCGCTGGTGGAGGCCGCCGACGTGGTCTCCTTCACCGGGTCCGCCGCGGTGGGCGCGCTGGTCCGTGCCGCCGCCGTACGGCGCGGCGTGCCGGTGCAGGCCGAGATGGGCGGGCAGAACCCCGCCATCGTGCTGCCCGACGCCGACCTTGAGGTCGCCGCGGCCCAGATCGCGGCGGCGGCGATGGGCTTCGCCGGTCAGAAGTGCACGGCCACCAAGCGGATCATCGCGGTCGGCAACGGCGACGACGTCCGGCAGGCGGTGCTCGCGGCCGTGGCCCGGCTCGGGTTCGGCGATCCGTCCGACCCGGCCGTCGCGGTCGGCCCGCTGATCGACAAGGCGGCCCGCGACCGGGTGGTGGCCGCGGCCTCGGGTGCGGTCGCGTCGGGCGGCCGGATCCTGACCGGTGGCCGGAGCGCCGACGGGCTCGGCGGCTGGTACGCCGAGCCGACGCTGGTGGACCGCCTGCCCGCGGATCACCCGCTCGCCTGCGAGGAGGTGTTCGGGCCGATCTGCGTGGTCCAGGACGCCGCCTCGGCGGACGAGGCGGTGGCGCTGGCCAACGGCGTCCGCTACGGGCTGGCCTCGGCCGTCTACACCCGTGACCTGGACCGGGCCCTGGACATCAGCGCGCGGCTGGACACCGGGCTGGTCAAGGTGAACGCCCCGACCAGCGGCGTCGACTTCTACCTGCCGTTCGGCGGCGAGAAGGACTCCAGCTACGGAGGCAGGGAGCAGGGCAAGGCGGCTCAGGACTTCTACACCTCCACCCACACCGTCACCATCAGCCCGTCACGCTGAAACCGGCCCGCCCGGCCCCGGCACCACCCAGAGGCACCTCCCTTTGCGGAGGTGCCTCTTGACATTTCGGTCCTACCGGCAAAGAAACAGTGTGTGAACGTTAACGGTCTTGTGTCGGCTCTTGACGTGCACATTCTCAACTAGTGCAATGTCACACATCACTCGATGTGAGGAGCCGCACATGCGTGCCATCCCCTTTAAAGCTCTCGCACCGCTGGCCCTCATCGGCCTCCTGACCACCGGATGTGGTCAGGGTCTGCTCGGCGGCGGGGAGGAGACCACCAAGGACGACGGTCCGATCCTTCTCGGCATGCTGATCCCCCAGTCGGGCAGCGAGGCCGCCATCGGTCCCTATATGAGTAACGCGGCACAGCTCGCGGTCGACGAGATCAACGCCAAGGGTGGCGTGCTCGGCCGCAAGCTGGAGCTGAAGACCGCCGACGACGCCTGCGACGCCCAGTCGGCGGCGGCCGGAGCCAACAAGCTGGTCACCGAGGGTGTGAAGGTCTCTGTGGGAGGCTACTGCTCCGGTGCGACGCTGCCCACCCTGCCCATCTTCGGCAAGGCGAACATCCCCATGATCATTCCGGCGGCCAACTCCCAGGAACTGGTCGACCAGAAGCTCAAGCACGTCTTCCTGATCAACGGCACCGGCTCCCAGCAGGCCGCCGCGGCGGAGAAGTGGATGGTCAAGGAGAACGCCAAGAGCGTCGTGCTGATGCACGACAACACCAGCTACTCCAAGGACATCGCGCTCCGCACCAAGGCGCTCCTCGACACCGCGGGCGGCCCCGAGGCCGTGCTGGTGGAGACGGTCACCCCCAAGGAGAGCGACTACAGCGCCAACGTCACCAACGTGCTGGCCAAGAAGCCCGACTTCGTCTACTGGACCGGCTACTTCCAGGAGGGCGGCCTGATCGCCCGCCAGCTCCGCCAGGCGGGATACAAGGGCTCCATCATGGTCGCCGACGGCTCGGTCTCCCCGAAACTGGCCGAGATCGCCGGCGTCGAGGCCGCCGAGGGCGTCTACGCCACGATGACCCAGACCCCGGACACGCTTGAGGGTGCCGAGGGCTGGATCGCGGCCTACAAGAAGAAGTACAACACCGACCCCGGCCCCTACTCCAACCAGGCCTACGACGCCGTCCGGCTGGCCGCGGAGGCGATCACCAAGGCGGGGAGCACCGACGGCACCAAGGTCGTCGCGGCGCTGGAGGCGACCGACGGGTTCCCGATGTTCTCCGGCCCGCTGAAGTTCACCCCCGACCACACCCTGTCCAACGGCGGCTTCCAGATCCTCGTCGTCAAGGGTGGCAAGATCACCCTGCAGGACTCTCTCAAATGACCCAGCTCGTCTGGAACGGTCTGTTCGTCGGCTCGTTCTACGCCCTGGTGGCGTTGGGCTACAGCATGGTCTACGGGATCATCAAGCTGCTCAACTTCGCTCACGGCGACGTGTACATGCTCGGCGCGTTCGTCGGCTTCGCCATTCTCGGCGCGGTCGGCGGCGTGTCGCCCTCGATGGCCCTGCCGGTGCTGCTCGCCGTGCTTCTGGCGACCATGCTGGTCACCGGCCTGGCCGGGGTGGCGCTGGAGCGGATCGCCTACCGGCCGCTCCGCCGCGCCCCCCGGCTCTCCCTGCTGATCACCGCGGTCGGCGCCTCCTTCGCCCTGGAGTACGGCATGCGCGCCGCGGCCGGCCCGGACCCCCGGGTCTACCCGGTACGGCTCGGCGGCACCTCGCTGGAGATGCTCGGCGCCAGGCTGACCCTGCAGCAGCTCGTGCTGGTCGGGGTGGCGGTCGTCCTCATGATCGGCCTCAACCTGCTGATCACCCGGACCCGTGAGGGCCGGGCCATGCGAGCCATCGCGCTGGACCCGCGCACCAGCTCGCTGATGGGTATCGACGTCAACGCGGTGATCTCCCGGACGTTCTTCCTCGGCTCGGCCCTCGCGGGGGCCGCCGGGGTGATGGCCGGAGCCTATTATGGAAAGATTGATTTCCTGATGGGCTTCCTGATCGGGCTCAAGGCCTTCACCGCGGCTGTCATCGGCGGGATCGGCAACATTCCCGGCACGATGCTCGGCGGGCTGCTGCTCGGGCTGCTGGAGTCGTTCGGCACGTTCTGGCTGGGCGGCGAGTGGCGCGACGTCTTCGCGTTCGGGGTGCTCATCCTCTTCCTCACCGTGCGGCCCACCGGCCTGCTCGGCGAACGCGTCACGGAGCGCGTATGACCAGCACCACCAAGGTTCGCCGGGTGGGCGTCGACCGGCCCGTGACCCGGGCGTCGAGGCTGCTGGGCAACCGGTGGGCCGGGCTCGCCGGACTGCTGGTCGCCCTGCTCGCGCCCTTCGTCAACGCCACGCCGTACGCGCTGTCGGTCATGACCAGCGCGGCCATCTTCGTGATGCTCGCGGCCGGGCTGAACATCGTGGTCGGCTACTGCGGCCTGCTCGACCTCGGCTACGTCGCCTTCTTCGCGGTCGGCGCGTACACCAGCGGGGTGCTGGCCACCCGGCTCCACCTGCCGCTGCCGGCCACCGTGCCGATCGTCATCGTGGTCACGGTCATCGCCGGGATCGTCATCGGCGCCCCGACGCTCCGGCTGCGCAGCGACTATCTCGCCATCGTGACACTCGGCTTCGGGGAGATCATCCGGATCACCGCCAACAACCTGGACGTCACCGGCGGCCCCTCGGGCATCTACGGCATCCCGCACCTGACCGACAGTCCGGTGATCTTCTACTACCTCACCGTGGCCGTGGTCTCCCTGGCCGTCCTCGGCGCGGCCCGGCTGGGCCGCTCCCGCCTCGGCCGGGCCTGGCGGTTCGTCCGGGAGGACGAGGACGCCGCCGAGGCCATGGGCGTGCACACCTACCGGGTCAAGCTCGCCGCCTACATCGCGGGCGCCGTCTGGGGCGGCCTGGCCGGGGTGCTGTTCGCCGCCCAGCTGTCCGCGATCTCCCCGACCAGCTTCACCTTCCTGCAGTCCGCGCTGGTCCTGATGGCCGTCGTCCTCGGTGGCATGGGCTCCATCCCCGGGGTCGTCATCGGCGCCGTGGTGATCAGCCTCCTGCCGGAGTTCCTGCGCGACCTCGCCGACTACCGGTTCTTCCTGTTCGGCGTCCTGCTCATCGCCGTCATGCTCCTGCGCCCGCAGGGGTTGTGGCCCGCACGTTCCAAGGAGGTCCCGTGAGCCTGCTGAGTGTGGAGGACCTGCGCCTGTCCTTCGGCGGGCTGCTGGCCATCGACGGGCTCACGTTCTCGGTGGACGAGGCGGAGATCGTCTCCGTCATCGGGCCCAACGGCGCGGGCAAGACGTCGGCCTTCAACTGCGTCACCGGCTTCTACCGCCCGACCTCGGGCCGGATCACCCTGCGCGGCAGGAGCCTCCCGGGGCTCCGGCCGTCCGCGGTCGCCGCGCTCGGCGTCGCGCGCACGTTCCAGAACCTGCGCCTGTTCGGCGAGTTGTCGGTGCTGGACAACGTGCGGGCCGGATCCCACCTGTGGCTCAGGCAGAGCGTCTTCGACGCCCTGCTGCACACCCCCCGCTACCGTCGCTCCGAACGCGAGTGCACCGAACAGGCCCACCACTGGCTGGACTTCGTCGGTCTGCGCGGCGACCGGTACGGCGCCGCGCGGAACCTGCCCTACGGCGAACAGCGCCGCACCGAGATCGCCAGGGCGCTGGCCCGCCGCCCCGACCTGCTGCTGCTGGACGAGCCCGCCGCCGGGCTCAACCACGGGGAGAAGGCCGAGATGCTCGACCTGATCCGGCGGATCCAGGGGCTGGGCGTGGCGATCGTGCTCATCGAACACGACATGGGCCTGGTCATGGAGGTCTCCGAACGCGTGGTCGTGCTCAACTTCGGCAAGGAGATCGCCGACGGCCGCCCCGAGGACGTGCGCCGGAACCCGGCCGTCATCGAGGCCTACCTCGGGAGCGACACCCATGCTTGAGATCCGCGGACTGGACGTCCACTACGGCGGCGTGCACGCCCTGCGCGGCATGTCGCTCACCGTCTCGGCGGGCGAGATCGTCGCGCTGCTGGGCAACAACGGCGCGGGCAAGACCACCACGCTGGCGGCGGTCTCCGGCCTGGTACGGCCCACCGCCGGCAAGGTCCTCTTCGAGGGGGAGGACGTCACCAGGGAGAGAGCGCACAAGATCGCCGCGCGCGGCCTGGTGCACGTCCCCGAGGGCCGCAGGATCTTCAGCACGCTGTCCGTGCACGAGAACCTCCAGCTCGGCGGCTACCTGATCCGCGACCAGGGCGAGATCCGCAGGCGGATCGAGCACGTCTACGAGTTGTTGCCCCGCCTGGCGGAGCGGCGGGCCCAGCAGGGCGGCACGCTGTCCGGCGGCGAGCAGCAGATGCTCGCCGTCGGCCGGGCCCTGGTCACCGGGCCCAGGCTGCTCCTGCTCGACGAGCCCTCCATGGGCCTGGCCCCGCTGGTGGTCGCCTCGGTGATGGAGCTGATCGCCGGCATCAACGCCGAGGGCACCTCGGTGCTGCTCGTCGAGCAGAACGCCACCGCCGCGCTTAAGATCGCCCACCGCGGATACGTGATCGAGAACGGAGAGTGCGTGCTGGACGGCCCCGCCTCCGCGCTCCGCGAGGACGCCCGGGTGGTCGAGGCGTACCTGGGCGGTGGCGGAAACCCCTGATGAAACGGGAGAGCATGATTCACACGATCGACTACCACACCGGCGGTGAGCCCTTCCGGGTCGTCACCGCCGGGGTGCCGGACATCCCCGGCGGCACCGTGCTCGAACGCCGCGAGGCGGCGAGCGCCCCGGGGATCGACCGGGTGCGGCGGCTGCTCTGCCACGAACCACGCGGGCACGCCGACATGTACGGCTGCTTCCTCGTTCCGCCGGACGACGAGGACGCCCACCTCGGCGTGCTCTTCTGGCACAAGGACGGCTACTCCACCGCGTGCGGTCACGGCACCATCGCGCTGGGCGTGCACGCCGTGGAGACCGGCCTGGTCAAGGCCGACCCCGAGGGGGAGACCGACGTCGTGGTCGACGTCCCGTCCGGCAGGGTGACGGCCAGGGTCCGCTGCTCGGCCGGCCGCGTCGAGGCCGTCACCTTCCGCAACGTCCCCTCCTACGTCGTCGCACGCGACGTCGACCTGGGCCCGCTCGCCGGCACCGGCCGGTCCCCGGCGGGTGCCGCCCCCGGCAGGCTCGCCGGGATCAGGGCCGACGTCTCCTACGGCGGAGCCATCTACGCCTCGATCCCGGCCGCCGCGTTCGGGCTGAGCGTGGCCCCCGAGCACCTCACCGAGCTGATCGGGCTCGGCCGGGCCGTCAAGGCCGCGCTGGCGGCTCATCCCGCGGCCCGGCACCCGGACGACGACCGGCTCTCCGGGATCTACGGCGTCGTCTTCCACGACGACCTGGGGCCCGGCCGTCAGCGCAATGTGACGGTTTTCGCCGACGGCGAGGTGGACCGCTCACCCTGCGGCTCGGGCACGGCCGCCAGACTGGCGCTGCTGCACGACGCGGGCTTCACCGGAACCCTCGTCCACGAGAGCATCGTGGGCACCTCCTTCCGGGCCTGGGTGGCCGGGGTGACACCGGAGGGCATCGTCCCGGAGGTGGAGGGCATGGCCTACCGCACCGGGGAGCATCGCTTCACTCTGGATCCGCGCGATCCCGTCGGCACCGGGTTCACGCTCCGATGAGCGCCCTGCCGTACCTCGACGGGGAGACCCTGCGCGCGCTGGTGCCGACCGCGCGGGCCGTACAGGTCCTGGAGGACGCCCTGCGCGGCGGGCTCGACCCCGAGAAAACCCCGCCGCGCCCCATCGTGGAGGTTCCCGCGGGTCAGCTACTGCTGATGCCCGCCTCCTGGGACCGGTACGCGGGCATCAAGGTCGCCGGAGTCGTCCCCGGCAACCCCGCACGCGGGCTACCGCGCATCCAGGGCACCTACCTGCTCATGGACGGGCCGACCCTGGCCCCGCTGGCCGCGCTGGACGGTATCGCGCTCACCTCGCTGCGCACCCCGGCGGTCTCCGCGCTGGCGGTACGCCACCTGGCCGGCCCCGGCGCCGAGACGATGGCGGTCTTCGGCACCGGACCCCAGGCGTGGGGGCACGTCGAGGCGTTCCGCGCGGTCCGGCCGGTGAAACGGGTGACCGTGATCGGCAGGGACCCCCGGAGGGCCGAGGCGCTCGCCGCCCGGTGCGCCGACGAGGGACTCCAGGCGGACACGGCCGCGGGTCCCGGCGCGGCGGAACTCGTCGCCTGCTGTACGACAGCCAGGGTTCCCCTCTTCGACGGTAGGCTCATTCCCGACGGCACTACCGTGGTCGCGGTCGGTTCCCACGAACCGGACGTCCGGGAGATCGACGACGATCTCGTCGCGCGGGCCACCGTGGTCGTCGAGGCCCGCGGTGCCGCCCTCGCGGAGGCGGGGGATCTGATCATCCCACTGCGGAACGGTACGATCACCACTGGTCATCTCGCCGGGAATCTCCGGGAACTGGTCGACGGCCTTGTGCCCCGCGGTTCCGGACCCCGGGTGTTCAAGAGTGTGGGCATGGCATGGGAGGACCTGGTGGTGGCGGCCGCCGCCTACGAGGCGTGGACGAGAGTGAGATGAGAGGCGCGGGAATGGCTCCTTCGGCGGAGGACCGACTCGACCTGCCGGCGGTGGGTGAGCGGCAGAGCCTGCGTGAACAGGTGGCCCACGCGTTGCGGGCCGCCCTGATCACCGGTGAGATGCGGCCCGGCGTGGTCTACTCGGCGCCGGTGCTGGCCGCCCAGTTCGGCGTCTCGGCCACCCCGGTGCGCGAGGCGATGCTCGACCTGGCCAAGGAGGGCCTGGTCGAGGCGGTGCGCAACAAGGGCTTCCGGGTCACCGAGCTGTCCGACCAGGATCTGGACGAGCTCACCGAGATCCGCCGGCTCATCGAGGTGCCCACGGTGGCCCGGCTGGCCGACGTGGGCCGCGCGGAGATCTTCGAGAGGCTCCGGCCGGTGGCCCAGCAGATCGTCGACGCCGCCGAGCGCGGTGACCTGCTCGGCTACGTGGACGCCGACCTCCGCTTCCACGTGGACCTCCTGTCGCTGGCGGGCAACGCGCACCTGGTGGAGGTGGTGCGCGATCTGCGCAAGCGCGCCCGGCTGTACGGCCTCTCCGCACTCTACGCGCGCGGGGCGCTGATGGAGTCCGCCCACGAGCACCTCCGGCTGCTCGACCTGCTCTCCGCCGGTGACGCCGTCGGCTCCGAGCGGCTGATGCACGGCCACATCCAGCACGTCCGGGGCATCTGGGCCAGCAACCCGGAGTAGGCGGCCCGCTCGGCCGCCGTCCGCCCGCCGTACGGCCTCGCGGTGACCGTTGCGGGTTCCGCCGTACGGCCCTTACCGCTGCCCGGATCCGTGCCGCCGGGCCCGTCCGTCCGCTCCGCCCCGCCCGGGCCTGTCCGCCCGGCTCACCCCGGTGACGGGCGCGCGCCGCGGGTCGCGCCCAGGCTGGCGACGACCACGCAGGCGATGGCCGCCCACTCACGCACGTCGAGCACCTCGCCCAGCACCAGCAGCCCGACCATCGCGGCCACCGCGGGCTCCAGGCTCATCAGGATGCCGAACACCTGCTTGGGCATTCTGCGCAGCGCCTCCAGCTCGATCGAGTAGGGGATGACCGACGACAGCAGGCCCACACCGAGCCCGATCATCAGCAGTTCGGGCCTGAGCAGGTCGGCGCCGCCCGTGGCGATCCCCACCGGGGCGACCAGCAGGAACGACACGATCATCGCGAAGGAGAGGCCGGTGGTGCCGGGGAAGTGGCGACCGGCGGCGGCCGACAGCAGGATGTAGCCCGCCCAGCAGGCCGCCGCGACCAGGGCGAACCCGATCCCGGCCCAGCTGATCCGCGACGCCGCCGCTCCCCACGGGGCCAGCAGCGTCACCCCGGAGGCCGCCAGCCCGACCCAGAGCAGGTCCAGGCGACGGCGCGAGGCGGCCACCGCCACCCCGAGCGGGCCGAGGAACTCGATCGCCACCGCGATGCCCATGGGCAGCCGGGACAGCGCCTCGTAGAACGACAGGTTCATCACGCCCAGCGTCACGCCGAACGCCACACCGACCCCGGCTCTGGCGCGGGTCAGCCCTCTCAGCCGGGGCCGGGCGACGGCCCCCATGATCAGCGCGCCCGCCGCGATCCGCAGGAACACCACCGCGCTGGGCGGCAGCTGGGCGAACAGGTCCTTGGCGAAACCCGCGCCCATCTGGACCGACAGGATGGCCAGCAGCACCAGCCCGGAGGGCGGTACCGCGTCGGAGGCGGCCCGCAGCACGGCACCCGGCCTGGCGAGGCCGGGTTTGTACGGCTCAGCGGGCCCATGCAGGGCTTCAGCGGCCACGCGGAACTCCTCGTGTCAGGAACCACACGGTTGTTCACACATTACTAGGCGGCCGGGTCACTCCCAGCGGAACGTCCGCGACGCGAGACCGAGCGAGAGGGCGGCCCAGACCACCAGGACCAGCGCCGGGCCGAGGGGGAGCCCGCCGCCGTCGCCCAGGGCGGAGCGGAGCCCGCCGGTCAGCGCGGTGATCGGCAGCAGCCGCAGCACCGGCTCCACCGAGTCGGGGAAGACCGACAGGGGGAAGACGACCCCGCCGCAGCCGAGCAGGATCAGGTAGACCAGGTTGGCCCCGGCGAGCGTGGCCTCGGCGCGCAGGGTGCCCGCCATCAGCAGGCCCATCCCGCTGAACGCGGCGGTGCCGAGCAGGATCAGTGCGAGCGCGGCCGGCGCGGAGCCCGCCGGACGCCAGCCCAGGGCGATCGCCACGCAGGAGATCAGGGCGACCTGGACGACCTCCACGGCGATCACCGCGAGCGTCTTGGCCAGCATCAGCCCGGTCCGCGACAGGGGGGTGGCGCCCAGCCGCTTCAGCACGCCGTACCGGCGTTCGAAGCCGGTCGCGATGGCCTGCCCGGTGAAGGCCGTGGACATCACGGCCAGCGCGAGCACGCCGGGGGTGATGAAGTCCACCCGGGAGCCGCCGCCGACGTTCACCAGCGGCGCGGCCGAGAACCCGACGAGCAGCAGCACCGGGATGATGAGCGTCAGCAGGAACTGCTCGCCGTTGCGGAGCGTCGCCCGGACCTCCGCCCCCGTCTGCGCCAGCACCATTGCGCGCAGCGGCGCGGCGCCCGGGGCGGGCGTGAGGTCCAGAGGGGCCGAGGGGGTCGGGGGGGTCACTGTGCTCTCCTGTGATCCGGTGCCGGCCGTGCCCGGCGTGCTCTGCGTTCCCGGTGTCCTCTGTCTCCTCGCCGGGGGGTCATCGGAGCTCCCGGCCGGTCAGCTCCAGGAAGACGTCCTCCAGGGTGCGGCGTTCGATGCTCAGGTCGTCGGCGGTGACGCCCTCGGCGGCGCACCAGGCCGTAACGGTCGCCAGCAGCTCGGGCGAGACCTGCCCCTCGATGATGTAGTGCCCGGAGGGCGACTCCTTGGCCGCGCTGCCCGCGGGCAGCGCGGTGAGCAGCTCGTCCAGGGCGAGGCCGGGCCGGGCCCTGAAGCGGAGCTGCCGCTCGGCGCCGGTCAGTGAGTCGGGCGTGCCCTCGGCCACCACCCGGCCGTGGTCGATGATCACCACCTGGTCGGAGAGCTTCTCCGCCTCGTCCATGTGATGGGTGGTGAGCACCACCGAGACCCCGGCGGCCCGCAGGTCGCCCACCAGCTCCCAGCAGGCGTGCCGGGCCTGCGGGTCCAGGCCCGCGGTCGGCTCGTCGAGGAAGACCAGCTCGGGACGGCCGATGACGGCCGCGGCCAGCGACACGCGCTGCTGCTGCCCCCCCGACATCCTCCGGTACGGCGTGCGGGCGTGCCCGGTGAGGCCGAGCCGCTCCAGCAGCGCCGCCGGATCCAGCGGGTCGGCGTGGAAACGGGCCATCAGCCGCAGCCACTCCCCGCAGCGCGCCGCGGGCGGCACGCCCCCGGCCTGGAGCATCACCCCGACCCTGGCCCGCAGCTCCGGACGGGACGGATCGAGCCCGAGGACCCTCACCACGCCGCCGTCGGCTCTGCGGAACCCCTCGCAGATCTCGATGGTCGAGGTCTTGCCCGCGCCGTTGGGGCCGAGGATCGCGGTCACCGCGCCTCGGCCCGCGCTGAGCGTGAGGCCGTCGATCGCGGTCGTTCTGCCGTATCTCTTGACCAGATCGATGATCTCGACGGCTGGGGACTCCATGGCCACGAGTTTAGGGACTGCGCCGGGCGGTCAGGTTGCCGGACCTGCGGCGTGGGACCTCTCATGTCCGGTAAAAGCCTTCGGGCGGATCCCGCCAAGGGTCTTGATCTCCTCCGGGCGCCCCGATCCGCCCGTGCCACGCTGAACGTGTCCCGAATCACGACATGAGGAGGTTCGGCGTGTCCGAGCGGAGCGGCCGTGAATCAGGCGTCCCGTGCTGGGTGGATCTGTCGAGTACGGACGTCACCCTGTCGGTCAGGTTCTACCGGGAGATCTTCGGCTGGGAGGCGGTGTTCGACCCGCGTCCGGAGTCCGGGGGATACGGCCGCTTCACGCTGGGCGGGAAGATGGTCGCGGGGATCGGGCCCAGCTTCGGTGACGGCGTTCCCGCGGTCTGGAACACCTATGTGGCCACCCGGGACGTCGAGGCCGTCGCCTCGCGGGTCCGCGGGGCCGGGGGCAAGGTCGAACTGGAACCCGTGAAGATCTTCGACGAGGGGTCCATGGCGGCCTTCGAGGACCCCTCGGGGGCCCTCTTCATGGCGTGGCAGGCGGATCGGCGCGTGGGCGCGGAGGTCGTCGACGAGCCCGGCGCGCTCACCTGGAACGAGCTGGTGACCCGGGACCCCGCCGTCTGCGAGGTGTTCTACCGGACGGTCTTCGGCTGGGAGGCCGAGGGGGGCGGGCCCGGCGGCGGGCCGTACACCGAGTGGCGGCTGCACGGCCGCCCCGTCGCGGGGATGGCGGAGCTGGGGCCGGTGTTCCCGCCGGACACGCCGCCGCACTGGAGGGCCTGTTTCGCGGTGACGGACGCCGCCGCCACCGTGGCGAGGGTCCTGAGTCTGGGGGGCGCCGTGCTCGCGCCGCTCTCGCGGGCGCCCAGGGGGCGGATGGCGGTGGTGGCCGACCCGCAGTTCGCGCCCTTCGCGGTGATCGAGGCCGTGACCGGAGGGCGGTGACCGCGTTAGAGGAGGCCGCTCCTACCGGCCCGCGTAAACCTCCGGGGGGCGTTATCGCAGATTAGGTAAGGCTTACCTGCGTGATAAATCGCATTCTCCGCATCTTGGGCAACCATTTGTATGCGGGGAAGGAATTAGGCCACACTGATGTTGTGAAATACGTGACCGGGATGCGAGGCACCGAGGAGACCGCCGTTGTGCGGCTCTCCGGCGTGTCCGCCGAGCACGGCACACGCGCGCGTGTCGCCCGGCTCATCCTGGAGCACGGGCCCGTCACCGCCTCCGCCCTCGGCGAGCGGCTCGGGCTCACCTCCGCCGCCGTCCGCCGCCACCTGGACGCGTTGCTGGCCGACGGGCTGATCGAGCCCCGTACGGTCCGCCCCCGCGGTCAGCGAGGCCGGGGACGGCCGGCGAAGCTGTTCGCCATAACCGATGAGGGCCGCAGCGCCTTCGAGCACGCCTACGACGGGCTCGCGGGCAGCGCGCTGCGCTTTCTGGCCGAGCGCGCGGGCGAGCAGGCGGTGGCCGAGTTCGCCCGGTCACAGGTGGCCGGCCTCGTCGGGCGCCTCCGCCGCGAGATGCGCGACGTCCCCGCCGACCAGCGGGTGCGCGTCCTGGCCGAGGCCCTGTCCGCGGACGGTTACGCCGCCTCGGCGAGCAAGGCCGGTCTCGGCGGCGACCAGCTGTGCCAGCACCACTGCCCGGTGGCACACGTGGCCGCGGAGTTCCCGCAGCTCTGTGAGGCCGAGACCGAGGCGTTCGCGCAGATTCTCGGCTCGCCCGTGCAGCGGCTGGCGACCATCGCCCACGGCGACGGTGTGTGCACCACCCATGTGAGTCCTCGCAGGGCGGATGCCGGGCCGGATACGGGGGAGCGGGACGCGCACCGGCAGACAACCGGGGCGGCGCCCTCGGCAACCCATGAAGCGATCGATGAAACGAGCAAGGAGACCGGAAGGTGACTGTCACCGACCGCCCGGAGCTTGAAGGCCTCGGGAATTATAAGTTCGGCTGGGCCGACTCCGACGACGCGGGGGCCACGGCCCGTCGCGGCCTGTCCGAGGAGGTCGTCCGTAATATCTCCGCGCTCAAGAACGAGCCGGAGTGGATGCTCGACCTGCGTCTGAAGGGCCTGCGCCTGTTCGGCAAGAAGCCCATGCCGAACTGGGGCGCGGACCTCGGCGGGATCGACTTCGACAACATCAAGTACTTCGTGCGCTCCACCGAGAAGCAGGCCACCTCGTGGGAGGAGCTGCCCGAGGACATCAAGAACACCTACGACAGGCTGGGCATCCCCGAGGCGGAGAAGCAGCGTCTGATCGCCGGTGTCGCCGCCCAGTACGAGTCCGAGGTGGTCTACCACAAGATCCGTGAGGACCTTGAGGAGAAGGGTGTCGTCTTCGTCGACACCGACACCGCGCTCAAGGAGCACGAGGAGCTCTTCAAGGAGTACTTCGGCACCGTCATCCCGGTCGGGGACAACAAGTTCGCCGCGCTGAACACGGCCACCTGGAGCGGCGGCAGCTTCATCTACGTGCCGCCGAACGTCAACGTGGAGATCCCGCTCCAGGCCTACTTCCGGATCAACACCGAGAACATGGGCCAGTTCGAGCGGACCCTGATCATCGTGGACGAGAACTCCTACGTCCACTACGTCGAGGGCTGCACCGCGCCGATCTACTCCTCGGACTCGCTGCACAGCGCGGTCGTGGAGATCATCGTGAAGAAGGGCGCCCGCTGCCGTTACACGACCATCCAGAACTGGTCGAACAACGTCTACAACCTGGTCACCAAGCGCGCCGTGGCCTACGAGGGCGCGACCATGGAGTGGATCGACGGCAACATCGGCTCCAAGGTCACCATGAAGTACCCCGCCGTCTACCTCATGGGCCGGGGCGCCAAGGGTGAGACGCTGAGCGTCGCCTTCGCCGGCGAGGGCCAGCACCAGGACGCCGGGGCCAAGATGGTGCACCTCGCCCCGAACACCAGCTCCACCGTGATCTCCAAGTCCGTCGCCCGCGGCGGCGGCCGTACCTCCTACCGGGGTCTGGTCCAGATCGAGGAGGGCGCGCACGGCAGCGCCAGCACGGTCAAGTGCGATGCGCTGCTGGTCGACCAGATCAGCCGCTCCGACACCTACCCCTACGTGGACGTGCGCGAGGACGACGTCTCCATGGGGCACGAGGCCACGGTCTCCAAGGTCTCCGACGACCAGCTCTTCTACCTGATGAGCCGCGGTCTGAACGAGGACGAGGCCATGGCGATGATCGTGCGCGGCTTCGTCGAGCCGATCGCCCGCGAACTCCCGATGGAGTACGCCCTCGAACTGAACCGCCTCATCGAACTGCAGATGGAAGGAGCCGTCGGCTGATGGGTCTCGAAACCGCGTCTCCGTCGATTCTGTCGACCCTCCACGAGAAGTCCTCCTACGATGTGGCGGACTTCCCGGTCCCGACCGGCCGCGAGGAGGAGTGGCGCTTCACCCCGCTGTCGCGCCTTCGGGGACTGCACACCGGCGCCGCGGCCTCCGGTGGCGTCGTGGTCGAGGTGGACGCCGCCCCCGAGGTCACCGTGGAGACCGTGGGCCGTGACGACCGGCGGCTCGGCAGGGCCTACGTGCCCGTCGACCGGGTCAGCGCCCAGGCGTACGGCTCCTTCGAGAAGGCCACGGTCATCACGGTCCCGCGCGAGGCGGTCGCCTCCAAGCCGACCGTGATCACCGTGACCGGATCCGGCGAGGGCGCGGCCTACGGCCACACCCTGATCAGGCTTGAGCCGATGGCCGAGGCCGTGGTCGTCCTCGACCACCAGGGCAGCGCGATCTACGCCGACAACGTCGAGTTCGCCGTGGGCGACGGCGCCACGCTCAAGGTCGTCAGCCTGCAGGACTGGGCCGGCGACGCCGTGCACGTCTCCCACCACCACGCCCTGCTCGGCAGGGACGCGACCTTCCGCAGCTTCGTGGTCACCCTGGGCGGCGACCTGGTACGGCTGTCGCCGTCGGTCTCCTACGAGGGGCCCGGCGGCGACGCCGAGCTGACCGGCCTGTACTTCGTGGACGCCGGGCAGCACCTGGAGCACCGCCTGCTGGTCGACCACTCCCAGCCGAACTGCCGCAGCAACGTGACCTACAAGGGCGCGCTGCAGGGCGACGACGCGCACGCCGTATGGATCGGCGACGTCATCATCCGGGTCGAGGCCACCGGCACCGACACCTACGAGCTCAACCGCAACCTCCTGCTGACCGACGGCGCCCGCGCCGACTCGGTGCCGAACCTGGAGATCCTCACCGGCGAGGTCACCGGAGCGGGTCACGCCAGCGCCTCCGGCCGCCTGGACGACGAGCACATCTTCTACCTCCAGGCCCGGGGCATCCCGTTCGAGGAGGCGCGCCGCCTGGTCATCCGGGGCTTCTTCGCGCAGCTCCTGGAGAAGATCGAGCTCGACGAACTGCGCGAGCGGGTGTTCGCCAAGGTCGAGGCGGAGCTTGAGAAGTGACGTTCGAAAAAGTCTGCAAGCTCACCGACATCCCCGACGAAGGCGTGATCGGCGTCGAGGTGGGGGAGACGCCGGTCGCCCTGGTCCGCCGGGGCGCCGAGGTCTACGCCCTGCACGACGTGTGCTCGCACGCCGAGGTGAGGCTGAGCGAGGGCGAGGTCTACGACCAGAGCCTGGAGTGCTGGCTGCACGGCTCGTGCTTCGACCTGCGCTCCGGCAAGCCCACCGGCCCGCCGGCCACCAAGCCCGTCCCCGTCTACCAAGTCAAGATCGACGGCGATGACGTCCTCGTCTCGCTCTCGAAGGAGTCGTAACAGTGTCTGATTCGAGCCGAGTCCGCCCGGGCTCCACCCTTGAGATCCGCGATCTGCATGTCGCCGTGGGGGACAAGGAGATCCTGCGCGGGGTCAACCTCACCGTGAGGGCCGGCGAGACCCACGCCATCATGGGCCCCAACGGCTCGGGCAAGTCCACGCTCGCCTACGCGATCGCCGGTCACCCCAAGTACACCGTCACCGGCGGCCAGGTCCTGCTGGACGGCGCCGACCTGCTGGAGATGTCGGTCGACGAGCGCGCCCGCGCCGGTCTCTTCCTCGCCATGCAGTACCCGGTCGAGGTCCCCGGCGTCAGCGTCTCCAACTTCCTGCGCTCGGCGGTCACCTCGGTGCGCGGTGAGGCTCCCAAGCTCCGCCAGTTCGCCAAGGACCTGAAGTCCGGGATGGACGCCCTGTCCATCGACGCGGCCTTCGCCCAGCGCAACCTGAACGAGGGCTTCTCCGGTGGTGAGAAGAAGCGTCACGAGATCCTCCAGCTCGAACTGCTCGAACCGAAGATCGCCGTTCTCGACGAGACCGACTCCGGCCTCGACGTCGACGCGCTGCGCGTGGTCTCCGAGGGCATCAACCGCTTCCGCTCCTCCGGTGACACCGGGGTGCTGCTCATCACCCACTACACCCGTATCCTGCGCTACGTGAAGCCGGACTTCGTCCACGTCTTCGCGGCCGGCCGGATCGTGGAGCAGGGCGGTCCCGAGCTCGCCGACAAGCTCGAAGCCGAGGGCTACGAGGCGTACACGAAGGTCTCCGCCTGATGAACACGGGCTTTGACGTGGAGAGGATCAGGAAGGACTTCCCGATCCTCTCCCGGGAGCTGCCCGGCGGCAGGCCGCTGGTCTACCTCGACTCGGGCAACTCCGCGCAGAAGCCCACCCAGGTCATCGAGGCCATGCGCGAGCACCTGTCCGCGCACTACGCCAACGTCGGCCGGGCCATGCACGCGCTGGGCGCGGAGTCCACCGAGGCCTACGAGGCCGCCCGCGACAAGGTCGCCGCCTTCGTCGGCGCGCCGAGCCGCGACGAGATCGTCTTCACCAAGAACGCCTCGGAGGCGCTCAACCTGGTGGCCTACGCCTTCGGCAACCCGATCGGCCGCGACCCCAGGTTCCGGATCGGGCCCGGCGACGAGATCGTCATCTCCGAGATGGAACACCACTCCAACATCGTGCCCTGGCAGATGCTCGCGCAGCGCACCGGCGCCACGCTGAGGTGGTTCCCGGTCACCGACGACGGCCGCCTGGACCTGTCGGACATCGAGGAGCTCGTCACCGAGCGCACGAAGATCGTCTCGATCGTGCACCAGTCGAACGTGCTCGGCACGGTCAACCCGGTCGCCCAGGTGCTCGCCAGGGTCCGCGAGGTCGGCGCGCTGATGATGCTCGACGCCTCGCAGTCGGTGCCCCACAAGCCGGTGGACGTCGCCGCCCTCGGCGTGGACTTCCTCGCCTTCACCGGGCACAAGGTCGCCGGCCCCTCGGGGATCGGCGTGCTGTGGGCGCGGGGCGAGCTGCTGGAGGCCATGCCCCCGTTCCTGGGCGGCGGCGAGATGATCGAGGCGGTCTGGATGGACCGTTCGACCTACGCGCCCGCGCCGCACAAGTTCGAGGCGGGTACCCCGCCGATCGTCGAGGCCGTCGGCCTCGGCGCCGCGGTGGACTATCTCTCCGGGATCGGCATGGACGCCGTGGCCCGCCACGAGCGCGAGCTCACCGGCTACGCGCTCGGCGCGCTGGGAGAGATCCCCGGGCTGAGGGTGGTCGGCCCGCGCGACCTCGACGACCGCGGCGGTACGGTGTCTTTCACTCTTGAGGGGATTCACCCGCACGATGTCGGGCAGATCCTCGATGACCACTTCGGAGTGGCCGTACGGGTGGGGCATCACTGCGCCCGGCCGCTGCACCTGAGGTTCGGGATTCCCGCCACCACGCGGGCGTCCTTCTATCTTTACAACACCCCGGCCGAGATCGACGCCCTGGTCCGCGGCCTTCACCACGTGCAGAAGGTGTTCGCCTAGCCATGCCGGAGCAGCCCAGATGATCGCCGAGTCCATGTACCAGGAGCTGATCCTGGAACACTACAAACATCCCCAGGGCCGGGGGCTCCGAGACCCGTACGACGCCGAGGTGCACCATGTGAACCCGACGTGCGGCGACGAGATCACCATGCGGGTGAAGCTGGGCGACGGCGGCAAGATCGAGGACGTCTCCTACGACGGGCAGGGCTGCTCGATCAGCCAGGCCGCCGCCTCGGTGCTGTACGAGCTGACCGCCGGCTCGACGGTGCACGAGACGCTCGCCGTGGTGGAGGAGTTCACCCGGCTCATGCAGAGCAGGGGTCAGATCGAGGCCGACGAGGACGTCCTGGGGGACGCCGTGGCGTTCGCCGGGGTCGCCAAGTTCCCCGCCCGGGTGAAATGCGCCCTGCTGGCCTGGATGGCCTACAAGGACGCGGTCGTGAGGAGTTCCGAATGAGCAAGCCTGTTGAGACGCCGACCACGGCCTACGACGGGGAGGTCACCCTTGACGAGGTCATGGAGGCCCTCAAGGACGTCGTGGACCCCGAGCTCGGCATCAACGTCGTCGATCTCGGCCTGATCTACGGGGTCAACCTCGACGCCGCCGAGGCCGGGACCCCGCCGATCGCCACCATCGACATGACGCTGACCAGCGCGGCCTGCCCGCTGACCGACGTCATCGAGGACCAGGCGCACTCGGCCCTGGACGGCATGGTCTCCGATGTGAAGATCAACTGGGTCTGGCTTCCCCCGTGGGGCCCGGACAAGATCACTGACGAGGGGCGTGAGCAGCTCCGCATGCTCGGATTCAACGTCTGAACCGCCCTCGGCACGGCCCGCGCCCCGCCCGGGTGCGGGCCGTACCGGATTGTGTGAGAGAATGCCCGATGCCGGGAAGAAAAGCCCGGTGCGGAGCGTTGGCTCCGTTGACGGATAAGCGTGCGCCTCGTGCTGGACGCCCCGACTGAACCTGGCACTGCGAACGCCGGGTATGCTTGATCGTGGTTTGACTGCGTGCGGGTAAGCTACACCCGCCCCGTGCGGTGCGCCTCGACTTGCACCGCACTACCGCCCCCACAGTGGGCGTTGATCGAGCGCGGCCTCAGGCCGCGCGTTCCAGGCTCGTCCTTTCGCAGAAGTGACGTGCCCCGTTCTTCTATCGAAAGGCACGAATCTTCGTGACCATGCTTGACGCTGTCCTGCCCGAAATCACCGAGATCTCCGAGGCGCCCGCCGGGCCGTCCGAGTTCGTCCTCCTCGGCCTGCCGAAGCCGCTGGTGACCGGCCTCTCCCGTCAGGGCATCGACAGTCCCTTCCCCATCCAGCGGGCCACGATCCCCGACATTCTGGCCGGTCACGACGTCCTCGGGCGGGGCCAGACCGGATCCGGCAAGACACTGGCCTTCGGCCTGCCCATGATGACCCGCATCGCCGGGGGCAAGGCCCGTCCCGGCCACCCGCTCGCCGTCATCCTGGTGCCGACCCGCGAGCTGGCCATGCAGGTCACCGACGCGCTTGAGCCCCTCGGCCGCGGCCTGTCGCTGCGGATGAAGACCGTCGTCGGCGGCATGTCCATGGGCCGGCAGATCGACGCGCTGCGCCGCGGCGTCGAGGTCGTCGTGGCCACGCCGGGCCGGCTGACCGACCTCATGCAGCAGGGCGAGTGCGTGCTGGACCAGGTCCAGGTGACCATCCTGGACGAGGCCGACCACATGTGCGACCTCGGCTTCTTCCCCGTCGTCAGCGCGATCCTGCAGCAGACCCCGGCCGACAGCCAGCGCCTGCTGTTCTCCGCCACTCTCGACGGCGACGTGGACAAGCTCGTCCGGCGCTTCCTCACCGCCCCGGTGACCCACTCGATGGCCCCGGCCGCCTCCTCGGTCGACACCATGGAGCACCACGTCCTTGAGGTCCACCGCGACGACAAGTTCCCGGTGACCGCCGAGATCGCCAACCGCGAGGGCCGGACCATCATCTTCGTGCGCACCCAGCACGGGGTGGACCGCCTCTGCAAGCAGCTCGCCCAGGTCGGCATCAAGGCCGGCGGTCTGCACGGCGGCAAGCGCCAGAACCAGCGCACCCGCATTCTGGCCGAGTTCAAGGAAGGCCAGATCAGCGTCCTGGTCTGCACCGACGTCGCGGCCCGCGGCATTCACGTCGACAACATCAGCCTGGTGCTGCACGTCGACCCGCCGCAGGACCACAAGAGCTACCTGCACCGCGGCGGCCGTACCGCCCGCGCCGGTGAGAAGGGCACCGTCATGACGCTGGTGCTCCCCAACGAGCGCCGCTCCACCGACGCGATGACCCGTCGTGCGGGCATCAAGCCGTTCCGCCTGAGGGTGACTCCGGGCCACCCGCGCCTGGAGGAGGTCGCCGGTGCGCGCCGGCCCACCGGCGAGCCGATCCCGGTCTGGGAGCCCTCGGCTCCGGCGCCCAAGCAGCGTGAGCGGCGCGGCGGCTTCGGTGGCGGCGGTGGCCGGGGCCCGCGCAGGTTCCGTGACCGTCCCGGTCACGGCGGCGAGGGCCACCAGCCCCGCGAGCGCCTCGCCGGTGACGACAACCGCTCCGGCGAGCGCGGCAACAACGGCAGCGTCAGCGACATGCGGGGCCAGTACCGCTCCGAGCGTCCCGAGCGCCGCTTCGACAGCCGTCCCGACAACCGTCCGGACAGTCGCGGGGGCGCCGGCTACCGCGGTGGCGAGCGCCGTGAGCCGTTCCGCGCCGACCGTCCCGGCGGCGGCTTCCGCGCCGACCGTCCCGCGAGCACCGGCTTGCGCGCCGATCGCCCCGCGGGCGACCGTGACCGCGGTGAGCGCCAGGGCGGCTTCCGCGGTGGCGAGTTCCGCGCCGGAGGCCGTTCCGACGGCCGAGGCCAGCGTGGCGGCGGCCACTACGGCCGCTGATCGTCGCACCGGCCCCCGAAGGGCGCGCGGCTTTCCGGTCGCGCGGCCCCGAAGGGCCAGGTGGATCCCGTAGGAGGGCCGGTACGGCACACGCCGTACCGGCCCTCCGGCGTTCCGCCGACGGCCGCCCGGGACCGGCCGGTGGAGGGCCGATCCGTGTCCGGAGCCTGGACGCGGACCCCCGGAGGTCCGCCGGACCGTTAGGCTTGGCTGCACATCCCACGGAGCCGAGAGAGACCATGAAGACCTTCGAAGAGCTGTACGCCGAGCTGTCCGACAAGGCGCGTACCCGGCCCGCGGGCTCGGGAACCGTGGCCGCGCTGGACGCCGGGGTCCATGCGATCGGCAAGAAGGTCGTCGAGGAGGCCGCCGAGAGCTGGATGGCGGCCGAGCACGAGTCCGGCGAGCGGGCCGCGGAGGAGATCTCCCAGCTCCTCTACCACGTGCAGGTCCTCATGATCGCCAAGGGGATCGGGCTGGACGAGGTCTACAAGCATCTGTGAGCCGGTGAGCCCGGCTCCAGCCGCCCGCAGAGACCGCCACCCAGGTAAGGAAGTCCCGCGTCATGCTCCGTCTCGCCGTTCCCAACAAGGGCGCCCTCACCGAGGCCGCCCAGACCATACTCAAGGAAGCCGGATACCGCCCGCGCAAGGACAGCAAGGAGCTCGTGGTCGTCGACCCCGACAACTCCTGCGAGCTGTTCTTCCTGCGCCCCAAGGACATCGCCGTCTACGTCGGCGAGGGCACCCTGGACGCCGGCATCACCGGCCGTGACATGCTCCGCGACTCCGGCGCGCAGGTCGAGGAGATCATGCCGCTCGGCTTCGGCAGGTCCACCTTCCGCTTCGCGGCCAACCCCGGCGAGTTCGCCTGCGCCGCGGACCTCAAGGGCAGGCGCGTCGCCACCTCCTACGACGGCCTGCTGGAGTCCTACCTCGCCGAGCAGGGGGTGGAGGCCCGAGTGATCAAGCTGGACGGCGCGGTCGAGACCGCCATCCGGCTGGGCGTGGCCGACGCGGTCGCCGACGTCGTGGAGACCGGCACCACGTTGCGCAACATCGGGCTGGAGGTGTTCGGCGAGCCGATCGCCCGGTCCGAGGCCGTGCTGATCAAGCGGGTCGGCGCCGCCGGGACCCAGGGGCTGGAGCAGCTCGTCCGCCGGCTGCAGGGCGTGCTGATGGCGCGCGACTACGTGATGATGGACTACGACATCCGGGCCGAGCGGATCGAGGAGGCCATCGCGCTGACCCCGGGCATGGAGGGCCCCACGGTCTCCCCGCTGCACCGGGAGGGCTGGGTCGCGGTCCGCGCCATGGTGCCGCGCAAGGGACACCAGCAGGTGATGGACCAGCTCTGGGAGATCGGCGCGAAGGCCATTCTGGTCACGGCCATCTTCGCCTGCCGCGTCTGAGCCGCCCGGAGCGCGCCGGAACGTCGCCGCCGAGCCGGGCTTGAACCGGTCGATTCCGGACGCGGGCTGGGGGGTGTTCCTGGGCATCCTCGCGTACAAGGCTGAAAGCGCCGGTCGAGAGCTGATCGCGGTGAACCCCGCCGGCACCTCCCGCACCCGCTCGCGTTGCGGGCACCGCGAGAGAGGGGCCGGTGCCGGCTCTAGGGCGACGGCAGCGTCGCCGCCTCCTCTTCCTCGATCCGCCTGTTCCACTCCTTCTTGGAGGAGCGCCAGGCCTCGTCGTCGCGCCCTGCCCGCCAGTAGCCGGAGATGGACAGCTGGGAGAGCGGGACGCCGCGCTCGGCCCGCAGGTGGCGGCGGATCGCCTTGACGAAGGTGGCCTCGCCGTGCACGAAGGCGTGCAGGACGCCCTCGGGGAAGTCGAGTTCGCGGACGGCGGTGACCAGGGACTCGCCGACCGGCGCGTCGCCGCGGTGGAACCAGGCGACCTTCGCGTCGCCGGCGCAGTCGAGCCGCTGCTCCTCTCCGGGACCGGCCACCTCCAGGAGGACGTGGGCCCTGGAGGCGGCCGGCAGGCGCTCCAGGGAGGTGGCGACGGCGGGCAGCGCGCTCTCGTCGCCCACGAACAGGTGCCAGTCGGCCGCTGGGTCCGGGGCGTAGCCGCCGCCGGGGCCGAAGAAGTGGATCTCCTCGCCGGGCCGTACGGCGGCGGCCCAGGGGCCGGCGAGGCCGCTGTCGCCGTGGTGGACGACGTCGAGTGTCAGTTCGAGCGCCTCCGGGTCCCAGGCCCGCACGGTGTAGGTCCGGGTGGTGGGCCACCGGTCGCGGGGCAGTTCGCGCTGGATCCGCTCCAGGTCGAACGGGGTGGGGTAGGTCACCCCGTGCGGGGCGAACAGGAGTTTCACGTAGTGGTCGGTGAACTCGCCCGCCTCGAAGCCCGCGAGGCCCCGGCCGCCGAGCACCACCCGGATCATGTGCGGGGTGAGCCGCTCGACCCGCTGCACCTCGCCGCGAGTGGTCTTACGTTTGGCTTTGTCCTCTGCCATGCGTCACTCCCGATATCCGTACAACTTAGGTGAGCCTAAGTCGTAGCATACGGCCGTTTAGGCGATAAGGCGGCCTGAGGGGGTGCCGGGTCCGCCCGGGACGGCGGCCGGGGCCGGTCGTGGTGGGAGGGCCGGCCACCGGGTAGTGTCCGGTGCCATGACGTCACGCCCGGCGAAGGGGGGAGGTCGCTGGGTCTCGGTGGGACCCGGGCGCCTCGGTCGCTGGGTCGACGGTTTCGCCGAGCGGCACGGCCCGCCGAGCGTGACGGCCACCGACGAGGTCGTGCTGTTCCAGGGCGCCGACGGCGCGACGGCCGAGTGCCTGGTGCCGTTCCCGCCGCTGACCCCCTCGGGAGGCGGCCCGCTGGCGCGCCTGGTCACCCACGCGCGCAGGGAGCGCAGGGTCGGAGTGCTGCTGGTACGGCTCGGCGGCCACGCGGCCGGGATCTTCCAGGGTGACGAGCTCCTGTCCTCGAAGGTGGGGTCGAGGCCGGTCCACGGTCGCAACGCGGCGGGAGGCTGGTCCCAGCAGCGGTTCGCCAGGCGCCGGGAGAAGCAGGTGGGGCAGGCGCACGACGCGGCGGCGGAGGTGGCGCTGCGCGTCCTCGGCCCGCACCTGGCCGAGCTGGAGGCGGTGATCCTGGGCGGTGACCGGCGCGCGGTGGACGCGCTGCGGCCCGACCGCAGGCTCGCCGGGGTCCTCGCACTGGAGACGGGGCCCTTCCTGACGGTCCCCGATCCCCGGCTGGTGGTGCTCGCCGGTACCCCCGCCCAGTTCCGCGCGGTCCGCATCAGGGTGACCGACCCCACTTGATCAGGGGGAGCCTGGTCCCGCGCGCGCCGTACACTGATCGGTATGCGCACTTCCGATTGACGCCGCCCGGATGAGGCGAGACAGCCGAGCCGAGAGCCGGGAGACACAGGGCGGCGGCGGGTTCGGCCAGAGGTGAGCCTGTGTATTTCCAGTCTGGGAGTGTTCTCCAACCATGATCGTAGCTTCTGACATCGAACTGCGGGCCGGGGCCCGGCTGCTCATCGAGGGTGCGTCGTTCCGGGTCAACCCCGGGGACAAGATCGGGCTCGTCGGCCGTAACGGTGCCGGCAAGACCACGCTGACCAGGGTGCTCGCCGGCGAGGGCATGCCCGCGGCGGGCACCGTCGCCGTCACCGGCGCCGTCGGCTACCTGCCGCAGGATCCGCGCACCGGCGACCTGCAGGTGCTGGCCCGCGACCGGATCCTCTCGGCGCGCGGTCTGGACGAGGTGCTCCGCGATCTGCGGGAGGCCGAGCTCGGCATGGCCTCGGCCGACGACCGGACCAGGGATCGCGCGGTGCGCGCCTACGGGCGCCTGGAGGACCGGCTGCACGTCCTGGGGGGATACGCCGCCGAGGCGGAGGCGGCCTCGATCGCCTCCAGCCTGGGACTGCCCGACCGGGTGCTCGGCCAGCCGCTGGAGACGCTCTCCGGCGGGCAGCGCAGGCGGGTGGAGCTGGCCCGGATCCTGTTCAGCGGAGCGGAGACTCTCCTTCTTGACGAGCCGACAAACCACCTCGATGCAGACTCAATCGGGTGGCTTCGTGATTTTTTACGATCCCATCAGGGCGGCTTGATCATTATTAGCCACGACGTCGGGCTTCTTGAAGCGACGGTAAACCGGGTCCTCCACCTGGACGCCAACCGCTCGACGGTCGACACCTACAACGTCGGCTGGAAGGCGTATCTGGCCCAGCGGGAGACCGACGAGAAGCGCAGGAGGCGCGAGCGCGCCAACGCCGAGAAGCAGGCGTCGGCGCTGATGTCGCAGGCCGACAAGATGCGTGCCAAGGCGACCAAGGCCAAGGCCGCCCAGGACATGCAGCGCCGTGCCCAGCGCCTGCTGGCCGGGCTGGAGGTGGAGCGGCGCAGCGACAAGGTCGCTAAGCTGCGCTTCCCCGAGCCCGCCTCCTGCGGGCGCACGCCGATCAGCGCGGAGGGCCTGTCGAAGTCCTACGGCTCGCTGGAGGTCTTCACCGACGTGGCCGCGGCCGTGGACAAGGGCAGCAGGGTCGTCATCCTGGGCCTCAACGGCGCGGGCAAGACCACCCTGCTGCGGATCCTGGGCGGTATCGAGCAGCCCGACACCGGCGTCGTCAAGCCCGGCCACGGGCTCAAACTCGGGTACTACGCCCAGGAGCACGAGACGATCGACCCGGGGCGGACCGTGCTGGAGAACATGCGCTCGGCCGGCGGGGAACTGGCCGACGTCGAGCTGCGCAAGGTCCTGGGCTCGTTCCTGTTCACCGGCGACGACGTGGACAAACCCGCGAGAGTGCTCTCAGGGGGCGAGAAGACGCGGCTGGCCCTGGCCACCCTGGTGCTCTCCGCGGCCAACGTCCTGCTGCTCGACGAGCCCACGAACAACCTCGATCCGGCCAGCCGGGAGCAGGTTCTTTCTGCCCTGAGGTCCTATTCTGGGGCAATTGTGCTCGTCACGCACGATGAGGGGGCTGTGGAGGCGCTACGACCCGATAGGGTGATCTTGCTACCTGACGGAGTTGAAGACGCTTGGAGCGATGAATTTTCCGATCTTGTGGCACTTGCCTGATCTTAATTTGAGCGGGTACGGATCTTTTCCCATGGAGTAGGTAGCCGATCTCGCTGAAATGACTGATCATGGCGTGAGTAACGCTGCGGAAGTCTGGCACTACAGGAGGTACTCGTGGCCGAGACTCTTAAGAAGGGCACCCGGGTAACCGGGGCCGACCGTGAAAAGCTGGCCGCCGATCTGAAGAAGCGCTACAGCGCGGGTGAGAGCATCCGCGCCCTGGCTGCTTCGACCGGCCGGTCGTACGGCTTCATCCACCGCATCCTGAGCGAGTCCGGTGTGACTCTGCGCGGGCGTGGCGGCGCCACCCGAGGTAAGTCAAAGCGCTGACCCCGCCTCGGAACGCGCGACCGCAGCCGCTCGTCCTCCACGCTGAGACGTCCCGCTCGGGCCTGTAGAACCTCATTCTAGAGAGTCGATAGGCTCGGGCGAGACGCAACGGCGACAGGCGGGAGACCGGGCGATGGCGGAAGCGGCGAATGGGGGAAGTGCGGAAAAGATCTCCTTGGCGGAGATCGGCCTGCGCTTCGAGGTGGACGGCGAGATCGCGACGATCACGCTGGACCGGCCGGACCGGCGGAACGCACAGACGTTCGCCACCTGGTCGGCACTGGCTCACATTGGTGACAACCTGCCGCAGCAGGTGAGAATCGTCGTGGTCCGAGGTGAGGGGCCGTCCTTCTCGGCAGGCATCGACCTGCGGATGTTCACCCCCGAGGGGGTTCCCGGCCAGGGATCGTTCGCCGCGGCCGCGGCACTCGACGACCCGGCCTTCGAGGAGTTGATAGCGCAGGCCCAGCGGGGGTTCCTGTGGTTGAGACGCCCCGGCATCATCTCCGTCGCGGCCGTCCACGGGCACGCGATCGGTGCCGGATTCCAGCTGGCACTCGCCTGTGACCTGCGAGTTCTGGCCGACGACGCCCAACTGTGCATGAAAGAGCCCGCCCTCGGACTGGTCCCCGACCTGACCGGCACCAAGCCTCTGGTCGACCTGGTAGGGCTGCCCAGGGCCATCGAGATCTGCCTCACCGCCCGTCAGGTGGGAGCCCGGGAGGCGGCCAGGATCGGGCTGGCCGAGCTGGTCGTCGCCCCGGAGGAGCTGGCCGGGGCCGTACGCGACCTGACCGCCGCGCTGCTGGCGACCGGCAGGGACGCCGCCACCGCGACCAAGCGGCTGCTCCAGGGCGCGGCCGGCCGCACGCTGGAGGAGCAGAGCGCCGCCGAGCGCCGGGAGCAGATCGTGCGGATCAAGACCTTGTTCGCCGGGAGCTGATGAGGGAATGGGGCGGCCCGTCCCGGTGCTCGCATCGGGTGAGGAGGCCGGATGGCGATGATGGGCGGAGGCTTCGGCCCCCAGATGATGCGTTCCCTGCGGCGCGACAACTCGGTGACCAAGGAGCGGCTCACCCCCGGCACGGTGCGGCGCATCGCGCGATACGCCCGGCCGTTCTCCCGGCACATCTCGGCCTTCCTGGCCCTGGTCGTGGTCGGCTCGGTCATCGTGATCGTCAACCCGCTGCTGATGAAGGCGATCATCGACAACGGGATCATCCCGAAGCGCTCCGACGTGGTGCTCACCCTCGCGGTGGTCATCGCGGCCCTGGCGGTCGTCGACGCCGCCCTCACCCTGGCCCAGCGCTGGTTCTCGTCCCGGGTCGGCGAGGGCCTGATCTACAACCTGCGCACCGAGGTCTTCGACCACGTGCAGCGGATGCCGGTGGCCTTCTTCATGCGGACCCAGACCGGCGCCCTGGTCTCCCGGCTCAACAGCGACGTGATCGGCGCGCAGCGGGCGCTGACGAGCACGCTCTCCTCCGTCGTGTCCAACGTGGTGATGCTGGTGCTGGTCCTGGGCGCCATGCTGGTGCTGTCCTGGCAGATCACCGTCGTCGCCCTCGTGCTGCTGCCGGTCTTCATCCTCCCCGCCAAGTGGGTGGGCCGGAAGATGTCCGGGCTCACCCGCGAGCAGATGGAGCTCGACGCCGAGATGAGCTCCATGATGACCGAGCGGTTCAACGTCGCCGGCGCGACGGTCGCCAAGCTGTACGGCCGGCCCGAGGAGGAGGCCGCCGTCTTCGGGGCCAGGGCCGGGCGCGTGCGGGACGTCGGCGTCACCGTCGGCATGTACGGGACGGTGTTCCGGGTCGCCCTGGGCCTGGTCGCCGCGCTGGCCACCGCCCTGGTGTACGGCGTGGGCGGCCTGCTGGCCGTCGGCGACGTCTTCGAGATCGGCACCCTGGTCGCCCTCGCCGCCCTCCTGATGCGCCTGTACGGCCCGCTGACGAGCCTGTCCAACGTGCACGTGGACGTGATGACCGCGCTGGTGAGCTTCGACCGCGTCTTCGAGGTGCTCGACCTCAGGCCCATGGTCGCCGAGCGGCCCGGCGCCGTGGCCGTCCCCGCGGGGCCCGCCGCCGTCGAGTTCGACGACGTCAGGTTCGGCTATCCGGCCGCCTCCGAGGTCTCGCTGGCCTCGCTGGAGGCGGTGGCCCGCCCCGACACCGGGCCGGGCCAGGAGGTGCTGCGCGGGGTCGGGTTCACCGCCCGCCCGGGCGAGATGATCGCGCTCGTCGGTCCCTCGGGCGCCGGCAAGACCACCATCACGAGCCTGGTCTCCCGGCTCTACGACGTCGGTGAGGGCGCGGTCCGGATCAACGGCCTGGACGTGCGCGACGCCACCCTCGACTCCCTCCGCGACACCGTGGGCGTGGTCATGCAGGACGCCCACCTGTTCCACGACACCATCGGGGCCAACCTGGCCTACGCCAGACCGGGGGCCACCGAGGAGGAGATCTGGGACGCGCTGCGCGCCGCGCACATCGCCGACCTGATCGAAGGGCTCCCCGAGGGGCTGGAGACGGTGGTGGGCGACCGGGGCTACCGGCTGTCGGGCGGTGAGAAGCAGCGCCTGGCGCTGGCCAGGCTGCTCCTCAAGGCGCCCCGGGTGGTCGTGCTCGACGAGGCCACCGCGCACCTGGACTCCGAGTCCGAGGCGGCGGTCCAGCGGGCGCTGAAGAGCGCGCTGGCCGGGCGGACCTCGCTGGTCATCGCGCACCGGCTCTCCACGATCCGCGAGGCCGACCAGATCCTGGTGATCCAGGACGGCCGGATCGTGGAGCGCGGCCGGCACGAGGAGCTGCTGGCCCGCGGCGCGCTCTACGCCGAGCTCTACCGCACCCAGTTCAGCTCGGAGCCGTGACCCGCGGCGGCTCACCGGTAGCCCAGGCGGGTCAGCTCCTCGCGGGCGACCTTCTCCACCAGCTCGGCGTCCGCGCCTCGGAGGCGGGTGCGCCAGACGCCGACCTTCGGCACGCTCCTGCCGTACAGGGCGACCCGGGGCACCCGCGTCTCCAGGAAGGCCGACAGCCCCTCCAGCGCCTCGGCGGGGGAGGCGGCCAGGTCCTCGTAGCGCAGGGTCAGCAACTGCTCGCGGGGAAGCTCCTGGTGCAGCGTGGCCGAGAGCCTCACCGCACTCCGCCAGCGCAGCGCGCACTTGCCCGCCGTGGGCATGGCCTTCCACCGGTCGCCGTGCCGGCCGGAGTTCACACCGAGGAACGGGTTGGGGAACTCGGTCTCCTCGCTCAGCATGGCCGGTTTGAACCACGACAGGGCCACCGGATCGGTCAGCATGTCGGCCACCACGTCGCGGCCGTCCCTGATCAGCTGGACGAACCTGGCGTCCGGGAACGCCTGCAGCAGCACCGAGGCGCTGTAGATCAGGTCGGGGCTGGCGTCGCCGAACCGGGCGATCGCCCCCGGGGTCGCACACGGGCCCGCCCCGGTCACGCCGCCCGCCTCCCGGCAGGGGGCGGGACACTCCAGGCACGCGCCGGGGACGATCTGCCAGGACTCGGCCAGGGCGTCGCGCAGCACCCGGGTGGCGCCCATGCCCCGGCGGGTGATGGACGGGCGCCGGGCGAAGGCGTACACGACGTGGGCCACCGAGGCGCGTCCCATCGTGACGTGGAAGCCCGGGGAGCGCTTCAGGGCACGGGCAAGCAGGTCCGAGCCGGAGTGAGGGGCGGCGAGCACGAACACCGGCTGGCGGACCTTGATGCCGTTGACCACGAGGATGTGGGTCGGAGGTCGCATATGTGAGCCCAGTGTGGCACCGTTTGGGGAGTGAGCGAACCGGCCGCGCCCATTCACGCAGGGCCGGGCGGGGCGATCGTCCCGCCCCGGCTCCGTCCCGGCGACGTGGTGGCGGTCGTCGCCCCGTGCGGGCCCCCCGATCCGCCGCGCCTGGCACGCGGCGTCCGGGCCCTGGAGGGCATGGGCCTGAAGGTCGTCGTCGGGGCCCGCGTGTTCGACCGTGACCGCTATCTGGCCGGATCGGACGCCGGGCGGGCCGCCGATCTGCTGGAGGCGTGGTGCGACCCCGCCGTGGCCGGGGTGCTCTGCGCCCGGGGCGGCTACGGCGCCACCAGGATCCTCGGCCTGCTCGACTGGGAGGCGATGCGGGCCGCGGGCCCCAAGGCGCTGGTCGGCTCCAGCGACGTCACCGCGCTGCACCGGGCGTTCGCCGTCGAACTGGGTGTCGCCTCGTGGTTCGGCCCGATGCCCGCCTGCGCGACGATCAGCGATCCCGGCGGTCCCGAGTCCGTCACCTTCGGTCACTTCGGCGACGCCCTGTTCGGCACCCCCGCGCCGATCTCCGGCGACAGGGTGATCGTCCCGGGCAGGGTGACCGCCCCGGTCGTCGGCGGCAACCTCACCCTGCTGGCCGCGCTCTGCGGCACGCCGTACGGGCTGAGGTCGCACGGCCGCATCGTGCTGCTGGAGGACGTCTGCGAGGCGCCCTACCGGATCGACCGGATGCTCACCCAGTTGCTCGGGTCCGGGGCGCTTGAGGGGGCCGCGGGGTTCGCCCTGGGCTCCTGGGTGGACTGCGGCGACCCCTACCCGACGTTGGAGGAGCGGCTCGCGCCGCTCGGGGTGCCGGTGATCGCCGGTCTTCCGGTGGGACACGGGGCCCCACAGTTCAGCGTGCTGTTAGGGGCACTTGGTGCTATTGATGCAGAATCGTGCTCTCTGACCGGCTCAATCACCGGCCCTCCGGAGGCAGTCTAGGTGCGGACCTAGGAGGAGACCGGCAGAGGGGATGGATGCGTGAGGCTGTTCCGGCGGCATCGTAACCGGCAGACCGGTGGACCCGCACGTCCGGTCGAGGAGGTCGATCTCGACTCCCTGCTCGCACTGGTCGCCGACACCCTCGGCTACACCTGTGCCTTCGCCGCCGACGGCGGCACGCTCACCCTGTCGGGTCCCCGCCGGGTCGTGGTACGGCTGGCCGGCCTGCGGACCGAGGCCCGCAGGCGCTCGCGCGAGGACTGGCCGGTGCTCGTCTCCGAGCATCTGGCCCACGCCCTGGCCGCGATGGACGAGCCGTTCGACGCCTGCGACCTGGCCCGGGTCCGCCCCCTGCTGCGGACCCGCATCCAGCGCGACGACGACCTGGGCCCGGCCCGTGTGGTCGGCCGTCACCTCACCGCCGACCTGGTGGAGGTGCTCACCGTCGGGCACGGCGCCGCCAGGCGCCCGATCCGCCCGGAGGAGGTCGGCTGCTGGCCGATCACCGCCGCCCAGGCGCTGGAGGAGGCCCTGACCAACGCCCACAGGGAGGAACGGCTCACCGTCGCCGAGGCCGACCTCGGTGGCGTGCCGGTCCGGTGGCTGAGCGGCGCCACGGCGAGCGTCGCGGCCCACCTGCGCCGCCTGGGCGACTATCTGCCCGTGCCCGCGGACGGCGCGCTCGTGGCACTGCCCGACCCGGCCACGATGATCGTCCACCCGGTGGAGAGCATCGGCGTCGTCCGCGCGATCGAGCGGCTCCGGCTGTTCGCCCAGCGCGAGTGCGACCGCCTGGCCGACGCGCTCAGCCCGCAGGTCTACTGGTGGCGCGACGGCCGCCTCGCCCTCATCCGGGCCGATCTGGTCCGCCACGGCGGCCAGACCCGGCTGGTGGTGGCGCCGCCGCCGGAGTTCGCCAGGATCCTCGCCGCCCTGGCCGCCCGGCCCGGCCCCGGGGACGCGGAGACCACCGGGGGCTGAGAGGCCGGCGCGAGAGGGACCGGCGCGAGGCGGCGGCAACATCACCGGTCCGCCGCGAACCGTAGGATGGTGCCCTCCCGCCCCGCACTCACCCCGGCGATCCCTCCGCGCATCCGGATCGTTCCCCGCGTGCCCGTTGCGATGGGACGCGGCCTGCGAATGCGGGATGATCGGGTCCGCATCTAGGAGGAGTGGGAAATGGCGCAGTGGTGCCTCGGTGTCGATCTCGGGACGAGCTTCTCCGCCGGGGTCATAGCCGCCGAAGGACGCTTCGACATCCTGGAGGTCGAGGGGGAGCGGCGCATTCCCTCCGCCGTCATGCTCGACGAACGCGGAACGCTGGTGGCGGGCCGGATCGCCCAGCGGGGGATAGCGATCAGCCCGGAACGCGTCGAACGCAACCCCAAACGCTATGTCGGCCGGGGCCGGATGCTGCTGGGCGGGGTCCCGGTGGACGTGGCCGACGCGATGGCGGCGCTGCTCGAACTGTTCGTGACCGAGGGCCGGCGCCGGTTCGACGGGGCGGCGCCCGACTGCATCGCGCTGACCCATCCGGTCGCCTGGGCCGCCGACCGCAAGGCCGTGCTGCTGGAGGCCGCCAAGAAGGTCGTGCGCGGAGTGCGGATCGTGCTCATCGACGAGCCCGTCGCCTCGGCCCGCTACTTCGCCACCGCGGGATGGGCGGACGCCGGATCCCACCTGGCCGTCTACGACCTCGGTGGCGGCACCTTCGACGCCGCCGTGCTCACCGTGGACGGCAGTGACTTCAGGGTCGTCGGCGAGCCGGGCGGCAGTGACGAGATCGGCGGAGAGGGGTTCGACGAGCGGGTCTTCACCTTCCTCGGCACGCAGATCGAGCGGCTCGACGCCGAGTGGTGGCAGCAGGTGACCACCAACCCCGAACGCCGCTACGTGAGCTACGCCGCCGACCTGCTCAAGATGTCCAGGGAGGCCAAGGAGGCCCTGTCGAAGTTCGAGACCTCCTCCCACTACGTGGTCGGCATCAACGAGGACGTGCACATCGCCAGGGACGACCTTGAGGATCTGATCGGCGGGGAGATCCTCAAGACCGTCGGCATCCTCGGCGAGACGATCCGCGGCGCCGGCATCCGGGAGGACGAGCTGGCCGCGGTGTTCATGACCGGGGGCGCCAGCCGCATGCCGCTCGTCCAGCAGGCCGTGCGCGACCGGCTCGGCGACCGGGTGCGGACCTACGACGACCCGAAGATCGTCGTCGCCTACGGCGCCGCGCAGCTCGCCTGGAAGCTCAAGGTCGAGCACCCCGACCGCGCCCCCGGCCAGGCGGGCGGTCCCACCGGAGGTCACCGGGCCCTCACCCCGGCGGGCGCGACCGGGGGACATCCGGTCTCCGCCGGTCCGGGCGCCACCGCCGGGCACCCGGCCGTCACCGGTGGGGAGGGCCGTCCCGCGGCCTCCGGCGGGCCCGCCGTCCACGGCGTCGAGAAGGTGATGGACGGCGTGCTGGAGGCGCGCGCCGAGGCCGGCCGGGTCTTCGTCCATCAGGCGTTCGACAGCGGACATCTCCTGCGCAGGCTCGACGGGATCGAGGGGCGCCACGACCGCGAGTTCGGCTTCGGCAGGCTGGTGGAGTGGGGCGCCTCGGGTGAGGGCGTCGTCGCGGTGGAGCAGGTCGGACCGGCACAGGTGCTGGTCCGCACGCTCACCCCCGACCTGGCCGTCCGCGGTACCCACCCGCTCCAGGTGTGGGGCAACCCGGCGGTGATCGCCCACGGCCGTACGGCGTGGGTCTTCTTCCAGTCCAGGCAGCCCACTCCGGTCGACACCGCGGTGGGCCTGCCCTGGGGGGAGACCGGGCATCTGGCGATGATCGAACTGGACCTGGGCGGCGGATTCCTCTTCCAGCCGCCCCAGCTCCGCGACCTGGGACCCTACGCCCAGTGGTTCCTCAACGAGGACAACCGGCTGCGGCGCCTCGTCGACCAGGAGGGGCCCAGCGGCACCGAGCCGTCGCCGTCGGTGGGCGCGCCGGGCTGCACCGTGGTGCTCGGGCAGTTCAGCAGCAACAAGCCGATGTTCCAGAACAGGCACCACGACTTCAGGCCGTGGCAGGTGCTCTGCCTGGTCGACCCCGGCGGCGTCGTGCGCCCGACGGTGAGGGAGCCCCGGCGCGGATGGCTCCACCAGGTCGTGCTGCACAACGGCAGGTGGTTCACCTCCAGCTCGGCGGGCCTGGAGGTGGACGCCGCGAACGGTCGGACCAGGCTGGTCATGCCCCGGCCCCGGGCCGGCGCCCTCCGCTGGTTTCCCGCGGGCTCCCAGATCTACGCGGTCGGCGCGGAACAGGTGAGCCCCGCCCGGGGCTGGTCGGTCGGGATCTTCGATCAGCGGTCCCACACTCTGGAGTTCCTGATGGGCAAGCAGTCGGCGACCCTGGCCGGTCACCTCACGTCCAGGCACCGCTGGGAGCGCCCCCGCCTGGTCGCGGACGGCGACTCGATGTGGATGACCATGCTGGACGCGGGCCGGAGCAGGCTCCTGCACGTCACCCCCGGCGGGGCGCGGGAGGTGCACCGCACGCCCGGGCTGTTCGAGCCGGTCGCCCGGGTCCCCACCGGCCTGCTCTGCCTGCACCGCCCCGGGGACGCGGCCGGGACGACCCGCGACCGGCCGGCCACCCTGGTGCACCTGCCGCTCTGACGGAGAGGCGGGGCCGTCAGGCTCTGACCGGGGCGCCCGGAGCGGCGGGGGTGGCAGGAGCGGCGGGGGACGCCACCGTGGCGCCCAGGGCGGCCACCGCGGTGGCGAGTTCCCCGCGCAGCTCGTGACCGCGGGCGGTGAGGGCGTCGATCGCCGCGATGCGATCCTTACCCGACTGCCGTGCCCGCAGGCGGTCGGCGGCCGAGCGGGCGGAGGCGGACTTCAGCTCCGCGCGCCTGCCCTCCAGCTCCTTGCGCCGCCGCAGCAGGCTCTCGTCCGCGGCCTGCTCGACACCCACCCGCCAGGTGGCCACCATCCGCTCAAGGTCGAGCGTCATCTCCCGGGAGACGACCGCGAACTGGTCGCGGAGCGCCCCCCTGATCGCCGCCTGGCTGCGCTGCACCTTCTCCAGCGAGCGCCGTCCCATGAAGATGGCCGCGCCGAGCGCCGGGGCGACCAGGATGAAGCCCACCGGGCCGAGCAGGGCCGCGGCGAGGCCGCCGAACGACAGCCCCATCGACACCGAGGGCAGCACGTCGCGCACCATGTCCACGTTGACCGGGTCGTCGGCCGCCTGGTCCCCCTTGACCTGGACCTGCGTCAGGTTCGGCATCGCCCGCCGGTCCGCGGCCAGCTCCACCGGGTCGAGGCCGAGATCACCGGCGAAGGAGTTCAGCGTGGTCCTCGCCAGGGTCTCCACGTCGTAGACGATCTGCGTCCAGGCGGCCTCCAGCGACCGCTGGGCGCTCTCCGGCAGCTCGGTCATGTACTTGTCCAGCTGGGCCTGGCTCTTCAGCGTGGCGATCGCGTTCTCGTACGGCTGGCGGATCTCGGCCACCCGCGCCGCCACGATCCCGGCCACCTCACGCCCGAGGAAGGTGTTGGCCACCGCGCCGGCCCTGCGTCGGGCGCTCAGCTCGGCCAGCCCCGTCAGCTCGGTGTCCACCTCGGCGAGCCGGGTGGTCACGTCGCCCTCGTCCTCGGAGCCGACGGCGACGTCGTCCCCGGCGCCCGTGGCCAGCGAGCCCAGCACGGACAGCGCGGCGGCGACCACGGTGGCGCCGCGGGCGGACTCCCTGCCCTCGGCGAACCCGCGCAGGTGCCGCTCCAGCACGTCCATGCCGCTGCGGGCCCGCAGCGTGTCGGCGCGCTCCCGCCGTCCCTCCCGCCGTTTGACCTCGGCGGCCTCGGCGAGCTTGGAGCTCACCGGGATCCAGGGCGCCTCCAGCAGCGCCTTCAGCGTCGCGGCCCTGCCCGGGGCCGCGGCGATCGCCTCGGTGACGAAGGTCCGCAGCCGGGCCTTGTTCTCCTCCTGCAGGCGCTGCCAGTTGGCCGAGTCCTCCACCTTGGTCAGCACGAACGCGATGGCCTGGACCCGCTCGGCGGCTTCGGCGAGGAACTCCAGCTCGTGCCTGAGCACGGGCTGGTCCTGCGCGCTGAGCGTGAAGAGCAGGGCGTCGGCCCTCTGGAGCATGGCCACGGTCACCTGCCGGTGTCCCACGGTGAGGCTGTCCACGCCCGGGGTGTCGAGCAGCCGCAACCCGTCGAGCAGCGGGTTGTCGAGGGTGATGTCCACGCTGACCACGTCGCGGCGCTTGCCGGCGTCGCCGCGCATCGAGGCGTAGTCGGGGATCGACTCGACGGTGATCGGAGTCTGGACGAGCCCCTGCGCGGTGCTGCGGTGCACGACCGCGGCCGTCCCGGGGCCCCGCCGCAGGGACAGAAAGCAGTTGGTGGCCACGTCGGCGTCGACCGGGAGCAGGTCGGGGTGGCCCACCAGCGTGTTGAGCAGGCGGCTCTTGCCGCGTTTCTGCGCTCCGGCGACCACGATGTCGGTGCACTCGTCCTTCCACCTGGCCGCGCTGGCGGCCAGCACCTCGGCCAGGTCCGGCCTGCCGCACCGGCCGGCCAGCCCGTGGACCTCGTTGGCGTAGCGCAGCAGCCGGGCCACCGGGCTCGCCGGGTCGGGGGTCGTCATGGGCTCTCCTGTCGGGGGTCTGCCGGTGTCATCCGGTTTTCACGGACCGTCTTTTCACGGACCGTCCTGGTGGTAGCGCGACCAGACGGTCTCGCAGGTCTCGCAGAGGATCTCGGCCGCCCGTCGCTGCCGCAGCGAGAGCGGCCGGTGGGTGAGGATCCGGAAGCGGGCGGCCAGGGCGGCGCCGTAGCCCGCAACCTCGGCCCGGGGGGTGCCGGGCGGAGCACCGAGCTGTGTGGCCAGCTCGGTGCCCGAGAGCAGGAGGTCCAGCGCCCTCCGGTCGGCGGCGGGGAGCATCGGGGAGGAGCGCAGCGCCTCGACCTCGGCCGGGTCAACCCGGATCGCCGGGAGCGGGTCGCCGCCCCCGGCGCCCTGGCCGGCCTCCGCGGCGGAGGCCCCGACGGCCAGATCCTCCAGGACGGTCAGCACGTCCCTGGCCCGATGGCCGCCGGTACGGCCCTCGCTCATCATGGCGAGCGTGCGCCAGCGCATCGAGGCCGCCGTGGCCGCGGCGGCGATCTCCGCGGCGGAGGCCCCCGAGGGCAGGCCGAGCTGTTCCGCCGGGGTGTCGTGGCGGGCCATGCGGAGGAGCTCGCCGGTCATCCCCTCGTTCAGGACAAGTGTTCCCCTGCCCAGCGCCTCGGCCGCGGCGAAGATCCGCAGGCCGCCCAGGGCGGTCGCTATCGGCCTGTTCTCGTCGAGCTGGGCCGCCAGGGCCTCCAGGACGGCGCGGTCCGAGCCCAGCGCGGGTGAGCGGGCGATCCGGCGGAGCCTGGTCAGCGCGTCGAGGGCCTTCAGCTGGTCGGCGCGGCGGGTGAAGTGGGCGATGCCCGCGGCCACGGAGCCGGTCGCCGCCCGCCCCGCCGAGGAGTATCCCGACCGCTCCAGCAGGTGGGCGGTGAGGGCGGCCGGGTCCGGGGCCTCGCCCCGCCGGAGCGCGCCGACCGCGGTGGCGATGCCGTAGCGGTGCAGCCGTTGCACCAGGCGGTGCCGTACCTCGGCGGGCACCGGCAGGCCGGCGGCCGTGCGGAAGTCGTCCAGGTCGAGGAGCCAGTCCTCCAGGTCGTCCTCGTCGAGCCCGGCCAGCAGGGACAGCGCCTCCGTCTCGTCGGCGTCCAGCGGGCACGCGCGCGCGGTCTCGGCGAGCAGCCCGATCACCGGGACCACGTCGAAGACGGAGGTGCGCAGGTCCTCGTAGCCCTTGGCGGCCAGCCGCCTGGCGGTCGGCCAGGGGTCGTCCTCGTCGCCGCGCCGGTCGACCTGGCCGAGCACGGCGAGGGTGTTGACGCAGCTCATGCCGCACGCGTCGGTGAGGCCGCGGAACTCGGCGAGGGTGGTGTCGTCGAATTTCTGAACGTAGCGGAGCACGTAGATCATCGCCTGGGCGCGATCGTCCTCCTCACCGGAGCCGAAGAGCATGCTCCGGGCCGCACGCTCGTTGGCGGCCGTCACCGTGTTCATCCCGGGGGTGTCGACGATGGTGACCGCGCGCAGCGACGGCAGGTCCAGAGCGACGCGCAACCGGCGGATCCCGGCCACGTCCACGCCCAGCTCGGTGGGGAGCCGGTGGCCGGGGAGCAGCCGGGAGTGGGCCACGCCGCCGTCTGTGAGCTCGATCGTGATGCGGCCGTCGTCCTCGCCGTACTCGTACTGGGTGACCACGAAGGTGCACTCGCCCGCGTCCACCGGGGCGACGGGCAGGCCGAGCAGCGCGTTGACCAGCGTCGACTTCCCGCTGCTCACCGCGCCCGCCACCGCGATCCGCAGCGGCGCATCAAGGTCGGCGCGCACCTGCGACACCCGCTCGCGCAGCTCCGCCCCGGAGAGTTTGGCGAAGGTGGTGTCGCACAGGTGACGCAGCAGGTCCGCGGGTCTTGCCGTCACCTGTGGTGACCCGGGCCTCGGATTATCACGGTCCAATATCATGACGAGCTACCTCATACCGGGCAATCGTGCGGCGTGGTGTCATTGGCTGATTTTTTACACTCGGGGAGGATGTGTGACCGATGACCAGCGCGCCGCCGAGCAGTGCAGCCGAGGACGAGGGCCTTCTGCTCGCCGCGGCTCGGACGGGTGACGAGGCAGCCTTCGCCGAGCTGTGGGCCGCGGCGAGCCGCCCGGCCTTCGGGGTCTGCTACCACCTGACCGGAAACCGCGCCGACGCGCTCGACGCGCTGCAGGAGACGCAGCTCGCCGCCTGGCGGGGCCTGGCCGCCTTCCAGGGCAGGGCACCCTTCCGGGCCTGGGTCCTCGCCATCGCGCGCAACGCCGCCCACACGGTGGTCCGGCGCCGTCCTCCCGGCGGGCCGCTCCTCGCCGAGCTGATCGAGGAGCCCGCGGTCGCCGGCTCCTTCGAGGACGCCGTCGCCCGGCTGGCCGACCTGCGCCGGGCGCTGGCCACGCTGCCCGCCCCCCAGCGGGAGGCGCTGCTGCTCTGGGCGGGCGGGCTCACCTACGAGCAGGTGGCCGTCTCGCTTGAGGTGCCGCTCAGCACGGTGAGGACCTGGATCCACCGGGCCAGGCGGAGGCTGCAGGCCGGTCTCGCCGGAGGCTGAACCTCTCACGGCGCCGTTCCGCCCCCGGATGACTCGTGGCGGTAGACGGCGACCTTGGGCACCCGGATCACGTGGTCACCGTCGGCGTATCCCCGCTTTACGGTCTCCGCCACCACGCCGTGCAGCTCGGGCCGTGCGGTCGGCTCGGTGCCGAACGCCTCGTGCAGGCGCGGGTCGAAGCGCCGCCCGTCCGCGACGATCTCCCGCACCCCGGCCCGGTGCAGCGCGTCCAGGAGCGTGCCGGCGAGCCGGGGATGCCGCTCGGCGATCTGGTCCAGGCAGCCGATGCAGGACTCCACCAGCGCCGCCCGCTCCGGACGGCCCTGGGCGAAGAGGCGCTCCACCTGCTGGGTCAGCGCCTGGCTGATCCCGCTCCCGGCGACCTCGGCCAGGGCGTCCTCCAGCGGGCCGGCCTCGGCCGGCCCGGGCGGTCCGGATCCGGGAGGTCCGGAGGCGGCGGGCGGCCCCGGCGCGGGCGGTCCCGGTGGGGGCGGCGTCGGCATGGACGGCTGCGGCGTGGGCGGCTGCGGCGGCGCGTACGACGCCGGCGCCGAGCCCGGAGGGCCGGGCGCGCCCGGCCAGACGGCGGCCCCCGGCGCGGTCCGCCGGCTCCGCCGCCACAGGTGGACACCCGTACCGGCCACCACGAGGGCCCCCGCCGCCAGCGCGAGCGCCAGTGACAGCGGAACCCGCGGCGCTCCCGGCGGAGCGAACCCGTCCTGCGCCCCCGCCCCGCCGGGAGCGACCCCGCGCCCCCTGTCGTCCCGCAGCGGCCGGACGCCCTCCTCGTCCGCGAGGCCGGGCCGGACCGGCGCCGGCGACGTGACGGCGGTGGCAGCCCTCCCGTCGGCCCCTCCCGCCACCGCGCCGCAGCCGGTCAGCGCCGGCCCGGCCAGGAGCAGCAGGGGCAGGAGCGCGCGTCGGTCTGTCATCGGATGTCTTTCTCGTCGGCGGCGCCCGTGTGACCCGAGTCCGGGTCCCCCCTGGTGGGATCACACGGGCCCGTACCGGGGCGTGTGATCAGATGGTCGGGAAGGGGCCCTGGGTCTGGGTGTAGTCGGCGACCCCGTCGCCGTCGAGGTCGACCCGGGCCTCGTCGATGTAGCCGTCGCCGTCGTTGTCGAGGTAGACGACGTCGGTGACGCCGTCGCCGTCGGTGTCGTAGCGCTCCTCGTCGGCGTAGCCGTCGCCGTCGACGTCGATCAGCTGGGCGTCGGTGCTGCCGTCCCCGTCGTAGTCGACCAGGTCGGTGGTGGTGACGTCGAAGTCGCTCATGGTGGTTCCCTTCAGATCGTGTTCATCAGATGAGAGTGACGACCGCGATGATTTGTTGCACCCGGAGAGGAAGTTTTTTCCGGTCCCCGATCCGCCGTTCCCGGCCTCCTGACGCGCCGGGCCGCCGGTTCTCCCGGCCGGCGGTCTCAGCCGAGCAGCCGGGCCGTGTGGATCAGCGGAACATGGCTGAAGGCCTGCGGAAAGTTGCCGACCAGGCGGCCGTGGCGGGGGTCGTACTCCTCGGCGAGCAGGCCGACGTCGTTGCGGAGCGTCAGCAGGCGTTCGAACAGCTCGATCGCCTCCCGCCTGCGCCCGATCATCGCCAGCGCGTCGGCCATCCAGAAGCTGCACGCCAGGAACGCGCCCTCGCCGCCGGGCAGGCCGTCCACGTCGTTGGCGGTACTCGCCGGGTAGCGCTGTACGAAGCCGTCGACCATCAGCTCGCGCTGGACCGCCTCCACGGTGCCGATCACCCGGGGGTCCTCGGGCGGCAGGAAGCCGACCGCCGGGATCAGTAGCAGTGAGGCGTCCAGCTCGGCCGAGCCGTACGACTGGGTGAAGGTCCCCCGCCCGGTGTCGAAGCCCTTGTCGCAGACCTCGGCGTGGATCCGGTCGCGCAGCTCCCGCCAGCGCTCCGCCTGGCCTGGCCGGGCGAAGTGCTCCACCTGCTTGACGGCCCGGTCCAGGGCGACCCAGCACATCACCTTGGAGTGGGTGAAGTGCCTGCGCGGGCCGCGGACCTCCCACAGGCCCTCGTCGGGCTCGTCCCAGTGGGTCTCCACGTATCCGATGAGCTCGCGCTGGATGGTCCAGGCCCGGTGGTCCGGCTCCATGCCCGAGACCCGGGACATGTACAGGGAGTTCATCACCTCTCCGTAGACGTCCAGCTGGAGCTGGGTGACCGCGCCGTTGCCGATCCTGACCGGCCGGGAGTTCTCATACCCCGGGAGCCAGTCGAGCTCCAGCTCGGTCAGCCGGCGTTCCCCGGTCACGCTGTACATGATCTGCAGGTCCTGCGCGCGGCCGGCGATCGCCCGCAGCAGCCACGCGCGCCAGTCGCGGGCCTCGTCCAGGTATCCGGCGCCGACGAGGGCCTCCAGGGTCATGGTGGCGTCGCGCAGCCAGCAGTAGCGGTAGTCCCAGTTGCGGACCCCGCCGAGGTCCTCCGGCAGCGAGGTGGTCGGGGCGGCGACGATGCCGCCCGTGGGGGCGTAGGTGAGCGCCTTGAGTGTGATCAGCGAGCGGACCACGGCCTCGCGCCACGGCCCCCGGTAGGCGCACTGGTTCACCCACTCCTCCCAGAGCGACTCCGTCTCGGCCAGTTGCTCGAAGGGGTCGATCTCCACCGGCTTGGCCTCGTGCGAGGGGTGCCAGGTGAACACGAACGCCAGCCGGTCGCCCTCGGAGACCTGGAACCTCGCCTTGTGCGCGTAGTCGCCGCCCTGCAGCGGGACGGGGGAGTGCAGCCACACCGAGTCGGGGCCGCCGACGGCCTGCAGCAGGCCGTCGGTGCGGCGCACCCAGGGCACGATCCGGCCGTAGTCGAAGCGGATGCGGATCTCGGTGGCCATCTCCACCGTGCCCGTCACGCCCTCCACGATCCTGACCAGGTCGGGGTTGAGGTGCCGGGTGGGCATGAAGTCGGTGACCCGGACCGTGCCGTCCGGGGTGTCCCACTCGCTCTCCAGCACCAGCGAATCGCCCTTGTAGCGCCGCCGGGTGGCCAATGGCCGCTGGGCGTCCGCCGGGCCGAGCCACCACTGCCCGTTGTGCTTGTCGCCGAGCAGCGCCGCGAAGCACGCCGGCGAGTCGAACTGGGGCAGGCAGAGCCAGTCGACGGAGCCGTTGCGGCCGATCAGGGCAGCCGACTGCATGTCGCCGATGAGCGCGTAGTCCTCGATCCGCATGTGCTTGACGCTAACGCCTCCGGGGCCCGTACCTCAGCCCTTGGGCCGCGTCCGCGGCATGAAGAACTGACTCAGCGGCCCGATGGCCAGGGCGAACACCACGGTGCCGAAACCCACGACGCCGCCGAGTAACCAGCCGGCGGCCAGCACCGTGACCTCGATGAGCGTCCGGGCCGAGCGGATGGACAGGCCGAGGCGGTTGAGGCCGGTCATCAGGCCGTCGCGCGGGCCGGGGCCGAGACCCGCGCCGATGTAGAGGCCGGTCGCCGCCCCCGTCGCGACGACGCCGAGCAACAGGTAGGCCCAGCGCGCCACCAGCGGCTCCGGAGCCGGGACCAGCCACATGGCGGCGTCGGCGAACAGGCCGAGGAGGACGACGTTGCTGACGGTGCCGATGCCCGGTCGCTGCCTGAGCGGGATCCACAGCAGCATGACCAGGGCGCCCACCAGGATGATCCACGTGCCGATGGACAGGCCCAGGTGGATGGAGAGGCCCTGGTGGAACACGTCCCAGGGGCTGCCGCCGAGGCGGGACTCGATCTGCAGGGCGATGCCCACGCCGTAGAGCGCCAGACCGGCGTACAGGCGGAGCAGGCGGTTGGGGAACGATCCAAACGTGGGAAGAGAGAGTTCGCTCATAGTGCTGTCAATCGTCCAGGTCGCCGTCGCCCGTCAAAAGGGCCAATCATGATAAGTGGCCTTATGCTGGTCTAGGTGGACCGATATCTGAGCGGGCCCCAGCTTGCCCGCCTCGTGGCGATCGACCCCGGCGCCCGGCCGTACTACAGGGCGCTGGCCGAGGCCGTGCGCTCGCTGATCCTCGACGGACTGCTGCCCGTGAGGGTGCGGCTCCCGGCCGAGCGGCACCTGGCCGAGGCCCTGGGCGTCAGCCGTACCACCGTGACCGCGGCCTACGACCGGCTCCGCGAGCGGGGCTACCTGGAGAGCAGGCAGGGCGCGGGAAGCTGGACCGCCCTGCCCGACGCCGGTTCGCTGGGCGCGGAGAACCCCTGGATCGCCGCCGCCGACGACGGGCTGCTGCCGTTGCACTCCGCGGCCCCGCTGGCGGCCTCGACGCTCCCCGCGGCGATCGCCTTCGCGGGCGAGCACTACCCGCGCCACATGCTCGGTCCGGGCTACGACCCGGTCGGGATCGCGCCGCTGCGCCAGGCGATCGCGGACCGCTACACCGCGCGCGGCCTGGCCACCCGGCCCGAGCAGATCCTGGTCACCGCGGGCGCCCAGCACGCGATCCACCTGCTGACCACGATGCTGCTGCCGGCGGGCGCCCCGATCCTGCTGGAATCACCCACCTACCCGCACGCGATCGACGCGGCCAGGCTGCGCGGCGCCAGGATCGTCTCCGTCGGCATCCCCGACGACGGCTGGCACCTCGACCTTCTCACCTCCGCGATGCGCCAGTCGGCCGCCCGCCTCGCCTACATCGTCCCCGACTTCCAGAATCCGACCGGGCACCTGATGGACGACGCCACGCGCGCCGGTCTGGTCGGCGCGGCCAGGAAGTACGACACGACGCTGATCGTGGACGAGAGCTGGAGCGAGCTGGCGATCGACGAGGTGCCCCGGGTCGCGCCGCCGGCCGCGTTCGACACCGACGGGCGGGTGATCTGCGTCGGGTCGGCGTCCAAGCTGTGGTGGGGCGGGCTGCGCATCGGCTGGATCCGGGCCGGTGCCGCCCTGGTCCGCCGCCTGGCCGTGCTCCGCGCGGCCGTGGACATCGCCAGTTCCCTGTTCGAGCAGCTGGTGGTGACCAGGTTGTTCGAGGACATCGAGGAGACCAGGGCGGAGCGCCGCCGGACCCTCGGCGCGTCCCGGGCCGCGCTGGTGGCCGGGCTGGCCGAGCACATGCCCGACTGGAGCTTCACCGTCCCCCGGGGCGGCGGATCGCTCTGGGTGCGGCTGCCCGGCCCGTCGGGCACCGCGCTGGCCGACGCCGCGGCCTGCCATGGCGTACGGCTCGCCCCCGGCACCTGGTTCGGCGTGGACGGCACGCTGGAGGGACGGGTGCGCCTGCCGTTCACCCAGCCGCCGCAGGTGCTCACCGAGGCCGTGGGCCGCATCGCCGAGGCCAGGGTCAGGGGCCCGTACGGCACGCGTCCGGCCCCGCCACTCACCCCGGCGCTGTGAGGGGCCGCCGCGATCACGGCAGGACCCCCGTCCCGCGGTCCTGCTCGTCCCGGGGCCCCGTGCCGTCAGTCTCGCGCGACCCCCCTGGCCAGCGGCGCGCGGAGCCGGAGCCGCATGGCCGCGATGCGCAGCCCGAAGGCCAGCACGGCCGCCGACAGCGTGGCCGGCCAGCCGTGCAGGTCGAGGGTGTAGAGCGCGGCCATGATCGCCGAGCCGAGCATGGCGGGCACCGCGTACAGCTGACGGTCGTACAGCAGGCTGGGAATCTGGCCTGCCAGGACGTCGCGCAGGACTCCGCCGCCGACCGCCGTGGTGACGCCGAGCAGGGCCGCGTGCAGCGGGCTGAGGCCGTGGTTCATCGCCTTCTCCGTGCCGACCGCGCAGAACAGGCCCAGGCCCGCGGCGTCGAGCACGTCCACCGCGGGCATCACCCGCTGCACATGCGGATGCCAGAAGAAGACGATCGCCGTGGCGGCGACGGGGACGAGCACGTAACCCGTGCTGAAGAAGGCCGCGGGCCGCACGTTGAGGATCAGGTCGCGCAGGATTCCGCCGCCCAGCGCGGTCATCTCCGCCAGCACGGCCATGCCGACCACGTCCAGCCGCTTGCGGACGCCCACCAGCGCGCCGGAAAGGGCGAAAACAAAGATTCCGACGAGGTCGAGCAGCTGGTTCACCGGTGAATCATCCCATGACCGGCTTTATGTGTTCTCCGCGGCCCGCTCCGGCCCGGCGGCCTCGCCGTCCTCCCGCATCATGTTCCGGAGTCGGGGGACGTACAGGAAGAGCACCACGCCGGCGGCGACGGCGATCGCCGCCAGGCTGAGGAAGTACGCGGGCTCCGACAGGTGCTCCTTCAGCCGGCCGGTCTGCCCGCCCACCGCGTCGCCCACGGAGACCGCGATGAACCAGACCCCGAGCATCTGGCTCTTGAACGCCTGGGGGGCGAGCTTGGTGGTGACCGAGAGCCCGACCGGGCTCAGCGCCAGCTCTCCGAAGACCTGGACGAGGTAGACCAGCACCAGCCACCACACCGACACCCGCCCACTCCCGGCCAGCTGGGCGGCCAGGGCCATGACCACGAAGCTCAGGCCCACCATGAGCAGCGCGAAGGCGAACTTCTGGGGGGCGGTCACCCGGTCGCCCAGCTTGACCCAGAGCGCCGCGAAGACCGGCACGAAGATCATGATGAACAGCGGGTTGAACGACTGGGTGGTCGCGGGGGTGATCCGGACGCCGAACAGCGACAGGTCGGTGTGGTTCCCGGCGAAGAACAGCAGTACGGTCGGGGCCAGATCGTAGATCATCCAGAAGATGGCGGCGGCCGTGAACAGCCAGATGTAGGCCCGCATCCGGGAACGCTCGCCGTCGGTCAGGTTGTGGTCGCCGAGCAGGATGTAGGCGAAGTAGGCCACTGGGACGATCATGATGGCCACCGTCACCGCCAGCGCGAAGGCGTCGAGGGTGAGCGTGCCCGAGGCCGTCCAGAGCGCCAGCCCGGTGGCGACCACGGCGACGGCGACGACCACGGCGAGGCCGAGGTGCCCGCGCTCGCGGGGGGTCAGCCGGTGTCCGGGAGCGTCGCCCACCCCCCGCAGGTGGCGGCGGCCCAGCACGTACTGGACCAGGCCCAGGGCCATGCCGACCGCCGCGGCCCCGAACCCCAGATGCCACCGGTCACCCGCCGCGAGCCAGCCGACCACGAGGGGGGCGACGAAGGCGCCCAGGTTGATGCCGAGGTAGAAGATGGAGAACCCCGCGTCCCGGCGCGCGTCGTCGCTCTCGGGATAGAGCTTGCCGACCATCGCGGAGATGTTCGGCTTCAGCAGCCCCGTCCCCATGATGATGAGCAGCAGGCCGAGCGCGACGAAGACGCCCGTCCTGACGGGTACGGCCATGCTGATGTGGCCGCACATGATGGTGAGACCACCCCACAGCACCGCCTTGCGGGCGCCGAGGATCCGGTCGGCGATCCAGCCGCCGGGCAGGGCGACCAGATAGATGAGGGCGCCGTAGATGCCGACGACCGCCTGGGCCGTGCTCTCGCTCAGCCCCAGCCCCCCGATGGCAGGGGAGGCGGCCATGAAGGTGGCCAGGATGGCGCGGAGGCCGTACCAGCTGAAGCGCTCCCACATCTCGGTGCCGAACAGCGTGGCGAGGCCGCGAGGATGTCCGAAAAAGGACTTCTCATCGGTGCCCGTCCCCGATGTCATGATGCCTCCCGGCGGCATGAGGTGACCGGACGCTAACTCTACGTACACGTCCGGTCACCGTGCCGCCGCGGACTGTGGATTGTGGCGCCTCCCGTCGTCCGCGGGGTCTTGTTCCGGGGAAGGACCGTGTGGTGCGATGCATGCCACTCATGCAGGTGAGCCGTCTCAGGAGGCGCGTCCATGGCCGGTGTCCTTGAAGAGCGTGCGGCGATCGAGCGGGAGATCGCGGGCCGTACCGTCTGCGCCCAGCTCAGGGAGGCCGCGGAGCGCGATCCCCTCGCGCCGGCCTACTCCGACCCGGCCGAGGGGGGCTGGACGACCCTGACCTACGCCGAGGCCCGGCAGCGGATCCTGGAGATCGCCGCCGGCTTCGCGGCGCTCGGGCTGCGGCCGGGGGAGGCGGTCGCGCTGATGATGGTCAACCGCAGCGAGCACGTCCTGGCCGACCTCGGCGCGGTGCACGCCGGCGGCGTGCCCTGCTCCGTCTACTCCACCTTCGCCCCGGAGCAGGTGGCCTTCGTCGCCGGCGACGTCGGCGCGAGGATCGCCGTGCTGGGCGGCCCGGCCGATCTGGCCAGGTGGGAGCCGGTGCTGGCGGACCTTCCCGGACTCCGCACGATCGTCATGCTGGAGGGTGCCCCGCCCGGCGACCCCTTCGTCACCTGGGACGACCTGCTGGCCCTGGGGCGGGCGAGGCTCGCCGAGGACCCGGCCGCGATCGACGCCCGGTGGCAGGCGGTGACCGCCGAGGACGTCCTGACGGTGCTGTACACCTCCGGCACCACCGGCAACCCCAAGGGCGTGCCGCTGACCCACGCCAACGTGTTCTTCGAGGTCGTGGCGACCGACCGGATGACCAGGCTGCCCGAGAAGGGCACCCAGATCTCCTACCTCACCTACGCGCACATCGCCGAGCGCGTGCTCAGCCTCTACCTGCCGCTGTTCAAGCTCTCCCACGTCTACTTCTGCACCGACCCCGCCCAGCTGGGCGCCGTCCTCGGCCAGGTCAGGCCGGTGCTGTTCTTCGGCGTCCCGCGCGTCTGGGAGAAGATGGCCGCCCGGCTGCGGGCGCTGCTGTCCGCCCAGCCGCAGGAGCGGCAGGAGAGCGTGCACCGGGCCATGGCCGCCGGGCTGGCCTACGTCGAGGCCCGCCAGTACGGGCGGACGCCCTCCGCCGAGGTCCTGGCGGCCTACCGGCGGGCCGACGCCGAGCTGCTGTCGATCATCCGCTCGATGATCGGCTTCGACAACGCCGGCTGGCTGGCCACCGCGGCCGCGCCGATGCCGAGCGACGTCCAGCGCTTCTTCGCCGGGCTCGGGCTGTGCCTGCTCGACGTGTACGGCATGACCGAGACGACGGGCGCATTCACCGCCAACGCCCCGGACCGTTTCAAACTCGGTACGGTCGGCCCGGCCGGTCCCGGCGTCGAGGTGCGCATCGCCGAGGACGGCGAGATCCTCACCCGCAGCCCCGCCAACGCCCGGGGCTACCTGAACCGGCCCGAGGCGACCGCCGACCTGCTGGACGAGGACGGCTGGCTGCACACCGGGGACGTGGGCTCCGTCGACGAGGACGGCTTCGTCAGCATCGTCGACCGTAAGAAGGAGCTCATCATCACCTCGGGCGGCGAGAACATCTCCCCGGCCAACATCGAGAACCACCTCAAGGAGCACCCCCTCGTCGGCCAGGCCCTGGCCTACGGCGACGGCAGGCCGTACCCGGTGGCGATCCTCACCCTCGACGGCGAGGCGGCTCCCGGCTGGGCGCTGAGCCGGGGCATCGCGTTCACCACCCTGTCCGAGCTCGCCGGCCACCCCGACGTCCTCAAGGCCGTGGAGAGCGCGGTCGCCGCGGCCAACGAGAGGCTGGCCCGCGTCCAGCAGGTCAAGCGCTGGTGCCTGCTGCCGGCGGAGTGGACGGCCGAGACCCAGGAGCTCACACCGAGCCTGAAGCTCAAGCGCCGCGTCGTCCACGCCAAGTACGCCGAGGTCATCGACGGCCTGTACCGGAGCTGATCCCGGCCGGCGTACGCGCCGGCGCGGTGATCACGTGCCTTTTCCGGGCCGGCGGCCCGTCCGCCGCGCCGGTACGGCGGGCGGTATCGCCGGCCTGACCGGCGCGGGTGGACGCCGACGCTCCGGATGGGGAGGACGGCGTTTTGCCCAATGGGGCGCGTGTCCTCTCCTCGGCCATTACCGGGCGCTTCCTAGCGTCCTGGTTCATGAGAGTCCTTATCGCGTTACTGGTCGCGGGGGTCACGGCCTCGTCGGTACCCGCCGAGGCGGCGCCCACGGCCGGGGATCCGGTGATCCGCTCCGTAACCCTGAGCCCGGGCGCCCCGGTGGTCGGCCCGGCCGGAGCGGTACGCCTGGTGATCGAGGTGGTCGCGCGCGGGGTCGCGGACCCGGCCGGGGTGACGATCGAGGTCGAGCCCGGCGCGCCGCCCAGGTCGGGGCCCGGATCCGTCCCCGCCCCTCGACCCGTCCCCGCCCCTGAGCCCGGACCCGTTCCCGGGCCCGGCCCGGTTCCCGTGATCGACTGGGGCTCCGCGGCGTCGATCCCGCCCCACACCGCCACGCCCTCGGTGACCGGGCCGGGACTCTCCGGCCCCGGTGGCAGGCCGGCGGGCGCGTCCCCGGCGCCCAGGCCCGTGTCGCGGGCCGAGTGGGGCTGGGAGACCTGGCGGTTCCTGCCGGACAGGGAGCTGACCCGGTGGTATCCCGCCGGGCGGTGGACCGTCACGGTGACCGCCAGGGGGACGGGCGGGGCCAGGACCATCCGGCACGCCGGGTTCCGGCTGAGGCGCGAGACGAGGTTCAGCGCGGTTCAGGCGGTCGGCAGGGGCTCCGACGTGCGGGTCAGGGGCGTGCTGAACCGGGTCGACCCGCAGGGTTACCTGGACTACGCCCCGTTTCCCGGCAAGCCCGTCGAGATCCTGTACCGGCAGGCGAGGGGGAGCGGCTGGGAGCGGGTCGCCTCGGCCACGACGGACCCGCAGGGCCGCTTCATCACGACCGTGACGGACCGCCGGGGTGGTGAGTGGCGGATCCGGTTCGCCGGGACGGGGCACTACGCCGCCCGGCTGAGCACCGTCCACCAGATTCGTCCATAAGGCCATTCTTAACCACTAAAACGGCAGAGGATCGCGATGCTGTTCCGCGCCGGCGGCGAGAGCAGGTGGGAGTACGTCGAGACGGTCCAGATCGGTCATGACGGGCGTTTCCACACCGACGTCCCGGTCTACACCTCCGGCTCCTCCCCGGTCCTCCCGCCCCCTTGCGACGTTCCGTGTCTCCGGTACGACGTTTCCGGTACGGCCCCGGCGTGCCCGGGGCCGCACCGCCCCGCCGTCAGGCCAGCGCGTGCACCGCCGCGCCGAACAGGGCGGGCATCCGGTGGGCCGCCGGGACGATCAACCTCGCGGACGTCCGGTGCCGGCGGGCCTCCAGCAGCGCCCCGGTGAGCAGCCGGTGACGGCGCGACAGGCGGAGCCAGGCGCTCTCGTACGAATGCGGAGCACCCGCCCGCAGGCAGCGCACCAGCGCCTCCGCCGACAGCAGCGCCAGCGACACCCCCTCACCGGTGAGCGCGTCGATGTAACCGGCCGCGTCGCCGACCAGCAGCACCCGCCCGGCGACCCGGGAACGCACCCTCCGGCGCAGCGGCCCCGCACCCCGCACCGGGGTCGCCGCGGGCCCCTCCAGCCTGGCCGTGAGGGCGGGGAAATCCGTCAGATGCTCGCGGTAGCCCCGCCGCCGCGAGCTCAGCACGGCCACGCCGACCAGGTTCTCACCCACCGGCGTCACATACGCCTCGCCGTCCGCGGCCCAGTGCACCTCGACGAAGTCCGTCCAGGGCGCGACGGGATAGTGCTGCCGCAGGCCGTACCGGCGCGGCCGGCGATCGGGTAGTTCCAGCCCCAGCAGGGCCCGCAGCGGGGAGTGCAGGCCGTCCGCGGCCACCAGCCAGCGGGCCCGCAGCCCCGCGGCCTCCACGGTGTGATCGTCCTGCCGTACCCCGTCCACCCGGCCGCAGACCACCTTCACCCCCACCTCGGCCGCGCGGCGGGACAGCGCGGCGTGCAACGCGGTGCGCCGTACCCCCAGCCCGTGACCGGCGCGGAACGGCGCCTGAGCCTGACGCCTGCCGTCCAGGTAGCGGATCCCCCGCAGCGCCCGGCCCTGCACCGGCACGCCCAGCGACCACAGCGCGGCGGCTCCGCTGGGCATCAGCCCCTCGCCGCACGCCTTGTCCACCGGGCCGGGCCGAGGCTCGACCACGACCGCCTCCATGCCGGCCAGCGCGGCGTGGATGGCGGTGGCCAGGCCCGCGGGGCCTCCGCCGGAGATCAGGACGTCGATCACGCCGACGCCCGCCCCGGAGACGAGGCCGGTGCCTGGTCCGGGTCCGGGACGAGCGTGGCCAGAGCCGCCTCCTCACATCCGACCCTCACCACCATGAGCGCGGCGTTGAGCACGGTGAAGGCCACCGCGGTGACCCAGGCGCCGTGCACCAGCGGCAGCGCCGCCCCCTCCACGGCCACCGCCACGTAGTTGGGGTGTCGCAGCCGGCGCAGCCGGTAGGGGCCGCGCGTCACCGGCGGCAGCCCCGGAACCACGATCACCTCGGTGTTCCAGCGCCGCCCCAGCGCGGCGACGCACCACCAGCGCAACCCCTGCGCGGCGACCACCAGGGCCAGCATCGGCCAGCCGAGCGCCGGAACGAAGGGCCGGCCGGCCAGGGCCGTCTCCAGCACGCACCCGGCCAGCAGGGCGGTGTGCAGGACGACCATCCACGGATAATGGCCGCGCCCGTACACCACCCCGCCGCGAGCCAGACTCCAGCGCGCGTTACGGCGGGCGATCACCATCTCGGCAAGGCGCTCCACCCCGACCAGCAGGATGAGCGGGAGATACCACGACACCTGATCCCCTACCAGCGCAGCAGAACGAGCTCGGAACAGAAACCGGGGCCCATCGCGATCAGCAGCCCCGGCGTGCCCGGCGGCGGTGGCCGGAGGGCGAGGGTGTCCCGCAGGACGTGCAGCACGGAGGAGGAGGACAGGTTGCCCACCTCGGCCAGCGAGCACCAGGTCAGATCCAGCGCGCCCTCCGGCAGCCGGAGCGTCTCGGCGACGGCCTCCAGCACCTTCGGGCCCCCGGGATGGCACACCCAGGCCGTCACGTCCTCCGCCCGCAGCCCGTGGCCGGAGAGGAAACCGTGCACGTCGTCGGCCAGATGGGTCCGCACCACGTCCGGGACGCTCGCGTCGAGCACCACCCGGAAGCCGGTGTCGCCCACGTCCCAGCCCATCACGTGCTCGGAGCCGGGATACAGGCGGCTCCGGGTGGCCACCACGACCGGTCCCGGGGATCTCGGGCCCCCGCCGCGGCCGTACGGCACGGCGGCGTCCGCGGCCTCTCCCCGCCCGCCGTGACCGTCCGGCGCCGGGGCGTCCACGGTTCCCTCTCGCCCCTCACGGGTGTCCGGCGAGGCGGGGTGGGCGGCCCCGTTCCCCGGCTCCCGTCCGTCGCCGCAGGCCACGACCGCCGCGGCGCCGTCGCCGAACAGCGCCCCGGCGACCAGGTTCGCGGTGGAGGCGTCACCGCGCTGCAGGGTCAGCGAACACAGCTCGACGGAGAGCAGCACGGCCACGTGGTCCGGCCAGCCGCGCAGGTAGTCGTGGAGACGGGCGATCCCGGCCGCCCCCGCCACGCAGCCGAGCCCGAACACCGGCACCCGCTTCACATCGGGGCGGAGCCCGAGCCGACCGGCCAGCCTGGCGTCCACCGACGGCGCGGCCACGCCCGTCACGGAGGTGAACAGGATCATGTCCACGTCCCGGGGGGTGAGCCCGGCGGCCTCCAGCGCGCCGCCCACCGCCTCGGCGCCCAGCTCGACGGCGGACTCGACGAAGGCGGCGTTGGCCGTCCCGAAACCGTCCAGCTTGGCGTACTGGTCGAGCGGAAGCGCCAGATGGCGGAAGCGCACCCGCGCTCCGGCGTGCAACCGGTCGAGCAACCGCCGGTCGGCCCCCTCGGGCAGGCACAGCCGCGCGAACGCGTCGGTGATCTCGCTCTGGGGGTAGCGGTTGGGCGGGAGCGCACCGCGGACAGCAGCGATTCGCGTCATGTGGTGAATTACCCCCCGAGCAGCGGACGGTACGGACACCTGCCTTGTGCCCATCTGCGCGTACGGCATGCCTCAGCAGGCCGGCGGCGTCACAGCGCCACCACGCCCACCATCGCTTCCACGACGGGCGGCCGGTCGGGTGGCCCTATGGTCGGATGGTGGGGTGAGCGGTTCCACGGCGGATGGACAGACGGGCGGATCCATTACCAAACGGGTAGTTTTATGATCAAATGGGTGATTTTGTGACGAGCGGGCAGGCGGGTCGGGAAGGGACGCGCGGCCGAAGCCGGGGTGCCGGACTCCCGGCCGCGGCGGCGCTGGCACGGGCCTGCCACCCCGGGCCGACCGCGGCGGTCACCACCCTGGTGACCGCGCTGGCCGTGGCGAGCGGCCGTGACACGGCCGGATGCGTCCTGGTGGCCGCGGCCGTGCTCGCCGGTCAGCTCTCGATCGGCTGGTGCAACGACGCGGTGGACGCCGGACGGGACGCCGCCGCCGGCCGTACCGGCAAGCCGGTCGCAGCCGGCACGGTGAACGTGCGGGCGGTGTGGACCGCGGCCGTCGCGGCCCTGGCGCTCTGCGTGCCGCTCTCCCTGGCCTCCGGGCCGGCGGCCGGGGCCGTCCACCTCACCGGTGTCGCCGCCGCCTGGGCCTACGACCTGGGACTGAAGGCCACCGCCCTGTCGTGGCTGCCCTACGCGGTGGGGTTCGGCGTGCTGCCGCCGTTCGTGACCCTGGGCCTGCCGGGCAGTCCGTGGGCCGCCTGGTGGGCGGTCCTCGCCGCGGCGCTGCTCGGCTGCGGGGCGCACCTGGCCAACGTGCTCCCCGACATCCCCGCCGACCTCGCCGCCGGGGTCCGGGGCTGGCCCCAGCGGCTCGGCGCCGCCCGGGTCCGGGCGCTGATCCCGCTGCCGCTGCTCCTGGCGACCGGGCTGCTCGTCTTCGGCCCGCCGGGACCACCCGGCACGGCGGGCTGGGCGGCGCTCACCGTGGCCGGGACGTTCGCCGCCGCGGGGCCCCTGCTCGGAGGACGGTCACCCCGGATCCCCTTCGCGGCGGCCGTCGCCGTGGCGGCGGCCGACGTCGCCCTCCTGCTCACCCGGGCCACCGCGATCACCGCCCCCTGAGCGGCCGCCACCGCCCGCACCGCCCCTTCCGCGGTTCCGTGCTCTTCTTATGGTCCTTTCCGGGTTTCCGCGCCGAGTTTCACGCCGATCCGGCGAACCGGTGACGGCAGGGCACCGGGCGTACGGCGATCAGCCCTTGTAGTTGAAGACCTGGTGGAGGGTGTGCCGGATCTCGACCAGATCCTTCTGGTCCTCCATCACCTGGTCCACGTCCTTGTACGCCTCGGGGTGCTCGTCCACCAGGGCGGCGGCCCGGTCCGCGTTCCAGGTACGGCCGCGCATCGCCTCGGCCAGGGACTCGACGGACAGCTCCTGCTTCGCCCTGCTCCGCGACATCCTGCGGCCCGCCCCGTGGGAGCAGGAGTGGTACGACGACGCGTTGCCGAGACCGCGCACGATGTACGAGCGGGTGCCCATCGAACCCGGGATCACACCCTCGTCGCCGGTGTCGGCCTTGATGGCCCCCTTACGGGTGATCCACAGATTCCTGCCGCGGTGCTTCTCCTGCTGCGTGAAGTTGTGGTGGCAGTTGATGGTGCGGACCCGGGAGCCTTGGCCGACGACGCGGAACAGGGCGTCGGTCAGCACCCTGTCCATCCGGGCCCGCGAGGCCATGGCGTAGCGCTGTGACCAGAGCATGTCCTCGATGTAGGCGGTGAACTCCGGGATGCCCTGCGCCAGATAGGCCAGGTCCGGGTCCTCCAGCCCGATGAAGTGGCGCCTCATCAGCCTCTTGGCCTCGGCGATGTGCCTGGTCGCCAGCTGGTTGCCGATGCCGCGAGACCCCGAGTGCAGCACCGTCCAGACCCGGTCGTCCTCGTCGAGGCAGACCTCGACGAAGTGGTTGCCGGACCCGAGCGTCCCGAACTGGAGCGACACCGTCTTCTCCTGCTTGGAGGTCAGGTCGGTGTGCGGCAGGCCGAGGTCGCTCAGCGCGCGGTCCACGGCCCGGTCGTCGTGGCCCTTGCCGACACCCGCGGGAATCCGCTTCTCCACCAGTGGCATCAGGGCGTCGAGGGTGTCGGGGAGGTCGGCGGCGGTGAGTGTCGTCCGGGTCGCGACCATGCCGCAGCCGATGTCGACACCCACCGCGGCCGGAATGATCGCCCCTTCGGTGGGAATCACCGATCCGACCGTGGCGCCGATGCCGACGTGCGCGTCCGGCATGAGGGCGACATGGCCCGCCACGAACGGCAGGCGGGCCGCACGGGCGGCCTGCTCGATCGCACCCCGATCGATGTCACTCGCCCATGACAGCAGATTCGGCGCTGGCTGGTTCGGCATGATAAATCTCCTCATCGGGTGAGATCAGTCTGCCGATGTTCACGATGAGATCCCACTGATTATTGGCCGGCCGATTGCCGACCGGACCGGATTCATTCGAACGGCCCCGGCCATTTGACGGCGGCGGAGTCCGGTCGGGTACGGCGCGCGGTCCGTTCGCCCTCGCGGACGGAGTGTCCTGCTCGGGGCCCGCGAGGCCGGCTCGATGTGGTCGGCCGGCGTCCCCGCCCTCGCGGAGCCGTCCGCTCAGTCGGGTCCGGGGTGCCCGGGGGACGATTCCCGAGGCGGGACGGGTCTGTCGGGGGGATGGTTTTCGGGGGTGGGGGCCGGGTCGGGCGCGGGCTCGCCGGGGGGTTCCACGGGGTGTCCCGCCGGCTGCTGCGGGCGGGACCTTCTGGCCCTCTCCAGGCGCCGGTCGGCGACAAGGGTGCGGCGGAACAGTACGGCGACCACGAGGAGGATCAGGCCCGAGCCGACGAGGAAGGGGACGGTCTGGACCGCGTCCTCGCCGGTTCCGGGGTCCCGCGCGGGAACATCGAGGACCCGGCTCGGGGCGTCTCGGCGTGTCCCGGAGGTCGCCGTCGCGTCGCCCGCACTTCCCGCCCCGGCGGAAAACACCGAGGGAGGTGTGGATTCCGGGTTTCTTGAAATGATATTTGTGGATTTCCTTTCCCGGGAAAGGGTGTTGAGTGGCCCTGGGAATCTGCCGGGATAATTCGGAGACGTTTCTCCGGCGCTCATTCGCGGTGCCGTCTCTTCGGTGTCTCCGGTGCTTCCGGCGAGGGCGGGCCGGTGCTGGGGGCTCCGGGTGTGGCCGCCGTACGCGGCCGACGGCACCTCGCTGAGCGGGCCGGACGGGAGGTCGGTGGTGTGGGCGGGCGTGGAGGAAACGGCCATGAGGATGGGGGCCGCGAGGATCAGCTCGCGTATGAGTCTGCCCGGTACCAAGCTCACGTCGGTCCGGCTCCCTTCGCGCTGCGGAGGTTGTCGCTACGGATTATGAGCGTGTCATCTGCGCTTTCCGTGACACGGTGGACGCTTGACACCAAAGTGTTACGCGATAAATAGACATATATCCATGAATCGCCTGAATGGCTGCTGGTTAATTGCGGATGCGTTCATCGGGGCGGTGGAGTGGCCGGTGAAACAGGGGCCCCGGGAAGGGGGCGTGGCACGGTTGGCCCGGACGGTGGGCCCCCGTGCCCGCGGGCGGGGACGCCCGTGCCTGGTGGGGTGGGTGACGCCTTCGGGGAATCAACCGCCCGGCGATGATGTTGTCGCCCAGAGGGAGTCCGATTTGTCGGCTAGGTGGGTGTGGCCTCTAGGCTGGCCTTTTGCCCGAATCGGGACATGTAGCCGGATCGGGATGTATGGGAGGAGGTGACGCCCCGTGTTGCAGGACTCGTTCGGCCGGGTGGCGACTGATCTGCGGGTGTCCCTCACGGACCGCTGCAACCTGCGGTGCTCCTACTGCATGCCGCCCGAGGGCCTCGACTGGCTGCCCAAGCCCGAACTGCTGACCGCCGACGAGATCGTCCGGCTGGTCACCCTCGGAGTCGAACGGCTGGGCATCACCGAGGTCCGCTACACCGGTGGCGAGCCGCTGCTCCGCCGGGAGCTGGTGGACGTCGTGGCCCGCACCGCCGCGCTCGGTCCCGGCCCCCAGGTCTCGCTGACCACCAACGGCATCGGGCTCGCCCGGCTGGCCGCGCCGCTCGCCGAGGCGGGCCTGGACCGGGTCAACGTCTCCCTTGACACCCTCGACCGGGAGACGTTCACCAGGCTCGCCCACCGCGACCGGCTGACCGACGTGCTCGACGGCCTGGCCTCGGCCGCCGCGGCGGGGCTGCGCCCCGTCAAGGTCAACGCGGTCCTGATGCGCGGGATCAACGACCACGAGGCCGTCCCCCTGCTCCACTACTGCCTGGAGCGGGGGTATGAGCTCCGGTTCATCGAGCAGATGCCGCTCGACGCCCAGCACGGCTGGCGCCGGGAGAACATGGTCACGGCCGACGAGATCCTCGCGAGGTTGCGGGACTCCTTCGACCTGACGGACGACGACCCCGTGGAGCGTGGCAGCGCCCCGGCGGAGCTGTTCCTGATCGGCGGCGGACCGGCCAGGGTCGGGGTGATCGGTTCGGTGACCCGCCCGTTCTGCGGCACCTGTGATCGGGTACGGCTCACCGCCGACGGCCAGATCCGCAACTGCCTGTTCGCCACCGAGGAGTCCGACCTGCGGGCCGCGATGCGCTCCGGCGCGGACGACGACGAGCTCGCCGGGCGCTGGCTGGCCGCGGTGCGGACCAAGAAGGCCGGGCACGGCATCGACGATCCGTCCTTCCTGCAACCGGCCCGCCCGATGTCGGCCATCGGCGGATGACCGTGCGGCACGACGCGTGCGTCCTGGCGGGCGGTCTCGCGAGACGGCTCGGCGGGCGGGACAAGCCCGGCCTCCGCGTCGGCGGGCGTCCGCTGATCGAGTCGGTGGCGGCGGCCGTACCGGAGGCGGAGAGGCTGGTCGTCGTCGGAGCGCGCCGCCCCGGCCTGCCCCGGGCGATCTTCCGGCGGGAGGATCCGCCCGGCGGTGGCCCCGTTCCGGCGCTGCGGGCCGGGATGGCCGAGGTGACCGCGCCGTGGGTGGCGCTGCTCGCCGCGGACCTGCCGTTCCTGACGGCCGGGCACGTGTCGGCCCTGCTGGTGGCCGCGGCGGAGGCGCCGGGGGCCGGAGCGGTGCTCGTCGACGACGACGGCCGGGAGCAGTGGCTCGCCGGTGTCTGGCGTACGGCGGAGCTGGCCCGCGCCCTGACCGGCTACGAGGGGCGGTCGCTGCACGGACTGCTCGCCCCGCTGACCCCCGCCGGACTCCGTCTTCCCGGCAGGCCCTGGTTCGACTGCGACACAACCGATGATCTGCGGCGTGCCCGGGGCGGTGAGCCGGGGGCCGGTGCCGGGGGAGGCGGCGGAGACGTGGGCGCCGGGGGCGGAGGATGATCCGGAGGTGAGGGGTGACCCGGAGGCGGAGGGTGACCACGGACGAGGAGCGAGAGACGAGGAGTGACAGTTGAACGTGCTGGCCGAATGGACCGAGCTGGTCTGCCGGGAGCTGGGGGTCGACCCCGCGAGGATCGACAGGGACGAGCTGCTTGACCTGACCAAGGAGGTCGCCCACGGGGTGACCCGCCCGGCCGCGCCGCTGACCGCGTATCTCCTGGGGCTGGCCCAGGGGGCGGGATCGGCGCCGCAGGACGCGGTGGAACGGCTGACCGCGCTGGCGCGCGACTGGGCGACGGCGGTCCGCGAAGAGGGCGAAGAGTAAAAACCTGGGAAAAGGGCGACGCCGGGTGGTTACGGGGGCAAACCACCCGGCGTCGCTTCATCGGCGTTCCGACGGGGGCCCGGAACGCCGGCACCAGTGCCCCGACGGGGGACCAGGGCACTTGGTTAAAGCGTACACCTCCAACCCCTGCGATGCGTCAAGAGTTAGTCACGACCCGATCTCGCGTCGGTGGCGTGGTATCTCGTTCTGACTGTCATCCGTAACGTCGAAGGCACGCGGAGCCTCGCGCTGAGGGGCGTTGGCCCCGATCACGGCAACGTATGGCAAAAAGATGGCTCCCGCGAAAAGCAGCAGCCGTACGGGCAGCGGGGCGGGCACGGTGAAGGCCAGAACCAGGCATATCAGCCGGATTCCCATCTTGATGAAATAGCTCTTCTCGCGCTTGCCGATGTCCTCGCTCAGCGACGGCTGGGCATCGGTCACCTGATGCACCACCTGCCGCCTGGGCCATCTCTTCACCCCTCCAACCTAGACCTGGTCTCCGGCGGGTGTGAAAGTGCATGCGACCATGGCCTTCGGCAAGGAGGATGCGATGACGGATCGTACGTACCGGGTGACCGAGATCGTGGGCACGTCAGAGGAGAGTGTCGAGGCGGCCGTCCGCAACGGTGTCCGGCGGGCCGCGCAGACCCTGCGCCATCTCGACTGGTTCGAGATCACCGAGGTCAGAGGGCATATCGTCGACGGTGAGGTCGGCCACTTCCAGGTCGGCATGAAGGTGGGCTTCCGTCTTGAGGACACCTGACCCCCGCTGGGGTGCCCGCCCCGTGTTCCTGGCGGGCGCCCACGCGCCCGGGCGGCCCCGATCGTCTCGGAGGCGATCGGGGCCGCCCGCGGAGCGCGGGACTAGTTGGCCTGGCTGACCGTCGACATGTTGAAGTCGGGCACCCGGATCGGGGGCATGACGGTGCGGGTGAAGTAGTCGTTCCACTCACGCGGCAGGGTCTGCTCGGTGGCCCCGATCTCGGTGAGGCGGCGGAGCAGGTCCACCGGGCTCTCGTTGAAGCGGAAGTTGTTCACCTCGCCCACGACCTCCCCGTTCTCCACCAGGTACACGCCGTCCCGGGTCAGCCCGGTGAGCAGCAGACTCTGCGGGTCCACCTCGCGGATGTACCACAGGCAGGTGAGCAGCAGGCCGCGCTCGGTGGAGGCGATCATCTCCTCCAGCGACCGGCCGCCCTCGGGACCCGTCATGATCAGGTTGTCGATCGCCGGGGTCGCCGGCAGTTCGGTCAGCTCGGCGGAGTACCTGGTCTGCAGCAGGCCGGCCAGCGTGCCGTCGGCGATCCAGTCCGTGGGCGCCAGCGGCAGGCCGTTGTCGAACACCGAACTCTGCCGGCTGGAGGCGTGCGCCACCACGAACGGCGCGCACTCGACGCCCGGCGCGACCGGGTCGCTGTGCAGGCGGATCGGGAGGGAGGACAGCGTCTCCCCGACGCGGGTGCCACCACCCGGCCTGGAGAAGACGGTGCGGCCCTCCATCGCGTCCCTGGCCCCGGCCGTCCAGTACAGGTAGATCATCAGGTCGGCCACCGCGGTCGGCGGCAGCAACGTCTCGTAGCGCCCCGCCGGCAGGTCGATCCGGTTCTTCGCCCACTCCAGGCGCCGCGCCAGCGAGGCGTCCAGCGCGGCCACGTCCACGTCGGAGAAGTCGCGGGTGGCCACCCCCGTCCACGCCGAGCGCTTCATGTCGGGCGACTTGGCGTTGAGCTCCAGCCGGCCGGTGGGCTGGGTGTGACGGAGCCGGGTCCCCGTCGAGGTGCCCACGAAGGTGGTGGTGACGATGTGCTCGGCGAAGCCGTACAGTTTGCGGCCCCCCGCCTCGGCCGCGGCGAACGCCTCGCCGAGCGCCGGGGCGAACGCGCCGAACACGCCGACGGAGGTGGGGACGGCGGGCAGATCCCAGTCGGCGCAGCGGGTGCCCTCGATCAGCGGCCGGGCGTCCTCGGACGGCTGGGCGTCCTCCGCCGCGTGGTCGGCCGCCGCGACGACGTCGGCGAGCTGCTCGGGGCGGACCGCCGCCCGCGACACCACACCCACCCCTCGGCCCGCGATCGAGATCACGGTGAGCTGCGAGGAGCGGGCCACGCCGTTGGTGGTGAGCGTGTTGCCCGCGAACCGCAGGTTGGCGCTGGAGCCCTCATCCACGATCACGATGGTGTCGTCGGCCGTGGAGAGGTCCAGAGCCTTCTCGATCATCTCCTGGGGGCTCATGCCACCTGCCCCGTGCCCTTCGGCTCGCCCGCTCACTTGCCACTCTCCTGCAGGGTGTTGAGGATGCGTACGTCGTGGAAGAGGGCCGACGGGCAGCCGTGACTGACCGGGGCGACCTGGCCGGGCTGGCCCTTGCCGCAGTTGAACGCGCCGCCCAGCACGTAGGTCTGCGGCCCGCCGACGGCGGTCATCGACCGCCAGAAGTCGGTGGTCGTGGCCTGGTAGGCGACGTCACGGAGCTGACCGGCGAGCCTGCCGTTCTCGATCCGGTAGAACCGCTGCCCGGTGAACTGGAAGTTGTAGCGCTGCATGTCGATCGACCAGCTCTTGTCGCCCACGACGTAGATGCCGCGCTCCACCCCGGAGATGAGCTCCTCGGTGGACGGCCCACCGGGGGCGGGCAGCAGCGAGACGTTGGCCATGCGCTGAATCGGCGTGTGACCGGGGGAGTCGGCGAAGGCGCAGCCGTTGGAGGCGCCCAGGCCCTTCAGCCGAGCCATCCGCCGGTCGAGCTGGTAACCGGTGAGGACGCCGCCGGAGACGATGTCGAACCGCCTGGTCGCCACCCCCTCGTCGTCGTAGCCGATCGTCGACAGCCCGTGCTCCACCGTGCGGTCGCCGACGACGTTCATCATCGGCGAGCCGTACACCAGGGTGCCGAGCTGGTCGAAGGTGGCGAAGCTGGTCCCGGCGTAGGCCGCCTCGTAACCGAGGGCCCGGTCCAGTTCGGTGGCGTGCCCGATCGACTCGTGGATCGTCAGCCACAGGTTCGACGGGTCGACGACCAGGTCGTACAGCCCGGCCTCGACGGAGGGGGCCTTGAGTTTCTCGGCCAGGTGCTCGGGGATGCGGGCCAGCTCGCCGGGGAAGTCCCAGGCGGTGCCGGTGAGATACTCATACCCCCGGCCGACCGGCGGGGCGAGCGTGCGCATGGACTCGAAGCGGCCGTCCTCGACCCGCATCGCCTCCAGCTGGGGGTGCAGCCGTACCCGCTGCTGGGTGGTGGAGGTGCCGGCCGTGTCGGCGTAGAACTTCTGCTCCTTGACCTGCATCAGCGCCGCCTGGACGTGGTCCACGCGAGGGTCGCCGAGCAGGCCGCCCGACCAGTCGGCGAGCAGGGTGACCTTGTCGCGCATCGGCACCTCGAACGGGTCGAGGTCGTACGCGGAGACCCAGGTGACGTCGGAGTGGACCGGCTCGGGGGCCAGCTCGACGGGCTCGCGGTTGACGGCGGCCGAGACGACGGCCACCTCCACGGCCTGTTCGGCGACCCGCACGGCAGCCTCGGGAGTGAGCTCGATGCCGGCGGCGAAGCCCCAGGTGCCGTTCTTGACGACCCGTACGGCGTAGCCGAGGTCGTCGGCGTCGCTGGAGCCTTCGAGCCGGGCGTCGGACAGGCGCAGGGTCTCCGCGCGGATCCGTTCCAGCCGGAAATCCGCGTGCTCGGCGCCGAGGTCACGTGCGCGTTGCAGGGCTGCGTCCGCCAGCCGCCGCATGGGCAGGGCGAGGAAATCGGGATCGATCTGGCGCATGTCAACGATCCTAACCCTGTGATCTTGTTCCTCACGGACAAGTGGTTTACCCCCGGGTAGCCGATAGCGTCGGAGACATGGCTCGATCTGTTCTCGTAACCGGCGGCAATCGCGGCATCGGCCTCGCGATCGCCCGTGAACTCGCCAGGACCGGTGACGCCGTCGCCGTGACCTACCGCTCAGGACAGCCCCCGGAGGGCCTGTTCGGCGTGCGATGCGATGTGACCAGCACGGCCGATGTCGATGCGGCGTTCGAGAAGGTCGAGGCCGAGCACGGCCCGGTCGAGGTGCTCGTCGCCAACGCGGGCATCACCAGGGACACGCTGCTGCCGATGATGAAGGAGGAGACCTTCACCGACGTCATCGACGCCAACCTGACCGGCGCCTACCGGGTGGCCAAGCGCGCCACGCGTGGCATGCTCCGGCTCAAGCGCGGCCGGATCGTGCTGATCTCCTCGGTGGTGGCCATGCTCGGCTCGGCCGGGCAGAGCAACTACGCCGCCTCCAAGGCCGGGATGATCGGCTTCGCCCGGTCCGTGGCCCGGGAGCTGGGCTCGCGGGGCATCACGGTCAACGTGGTCTCGCCGGGTTTCGTGGAGACCGACATGACGGCCGAGCTCGACGCCGCGCGTCAGGAGCAGATCCGCAAGAGCATCCCGCTGGGCCGCTACGCGTCCGCCGAGGAGATCGCACGCGTGGTCAGATTCCTGGCCGGCGAGGACGCCGCCTACATCACCGGGGCCGTGATCCCGGTCGACGGCGGCTTGGGAATGGGGCACTGAGCATGGGAATCCTCGAAGGCAAGCGCATCCTGGTCACCGGTGTGCTGACCGACGCCTCCATCGCGTTCTCCGTCGCCAAGCTGGCGCAGGAGGAGGGCGCGCGGGTGGTGCTGACCGGGTTCGGCCGGCTCAGCCTGGTCGAGCGCATCGCCAGGCGGCTGCCCGAGCCGCCGCCGGTGATCGAGCTGGACGTGCAGAGCACCGAGCACCTCGACTCGCTGGCCGACCGGGTCGGCGAGCACCTGGACGGGCTCGACGGCGTGGTGCACTCCATCGGCTTCGCCCCGCAGAGCTGTCTCGGCGGAAACTTCCTGAACACCTCGTGGGAGGACGTGGCGACCGCGCTGCACGTCTCGACCTACTCGTTCAAGTCGCTGGCCGTCGCCTGCCTGCCGCTGATGAAGGAGGGCGGCGCGGTCGTCGGGCTCGACTTCGACGCCAGCAGGGCGTGGCCGGTGTACGACTGGATGGGCGTGGCCAAGGCCGGTCTGGAGTCCTGCTCCCGCTACCTGGCCCGCGACCTCGGCAAGCACGGGATCCGGGTCAACCTGGTGGCGGCCGGGCCGCTGCGCACCATGGCCGCCAAGAGCATCCCGGGCTTCAAGGAGTTCGAGGACAGCTGGCCGGAGAAGGCGCCGCTCGGCTGGGACCTGGGTGACACCGTGCCGGCGGCCAAGGCGTGCCTGGCGCTGATGTCGGACTGGTTCCCGGCCACCACCGGTGAGATCGTGCACGTCGACGGCGGCGTGCACGCGATCGGCGGCTGAGCGGCCCGCGCCCGGGACGGCTCAGGCCGTCCGGTGCCGTCTCGCCCGGAGTGGCTCAAGCGGTATCGACTTCTCGCCGGCCCGCCTGGTGTACAGCAGGCGGACGGCGAGGATCGCCGCGACCAGCAGCCCCGCGGTCAGCGCGGTGCCCAGGGGGTCGGGTGACCGGGTGGGCGTGACGGCTCCCCGCAACCTCTGCACGACCGGGCCCGCCGGCCAGAGCAACTCCAGCCGGGGCGCCTCGGCGTCGATCACCGGCGGCCCGTCGGAGACCGCCGGCCCGTCCTCGTCCGCGGTGTCCGTGTGGGGAAGGGGCCGCGGCGGGCGCGGGTGCTCCTGCGGCGGCACCGGCCCGCCGTCGCGGTGGGGCCGCTGCCTGGCCCTCCGTGAGGGGCTGGGGCGCGGTGACGCCGACGGCCGCGCGGTCTCCTCGGGTACGGCCGCCTTTCCGGGGACGTCCGTCTCCCCGGGGGCGGAGGTCGCCGACTCCCCCGGGCACGTGGGGGAGTCCACCATCGGCGAGCAGACCTCGTCGAGGCTTTTGGGTGTCAGATCGCCGTCCTTGACCTCCAGGGCGGGGGTCTTGGCATCCGGCGTCGGGGCCGTGGTCGGCAGGGTGCCGTCCAGGTCGGTCCCGGCTGTTTCCGTGGTGGATCCGGTGCCGGCTGGCGGAGGCGGGCCGCCTCCGGTGAGCCCGTTCACCACGTTGTTGACGGTGCCCACGGCCCTGCAGAGTCCGCCGGTCACCCCTCCCAGCAGGCCACCCCCACCGCACTCGTCCATCAGGGTGGCGGCGCTCGCGGGCCCGGCCACGATGGTGAGGAGCACGCCCCCCAGCGTCAGCACCAGCGCGCCGGCAGAGATCGCAGTTCGCAATTGTCCCCCTTGCACATTGACGACGGAACCTCGCCGACACCCAGGTGCCCCTCCCGTCACCATTGACAGTTTTGTGGGGAGGTCGCGGTTTTCCAGGTAAAGTTGCGATTCGGTATCGAGTAGTGATACGCGAGATAGATTCTTGTTCTGGTGCCGACGGGTCCGGCCTCAGTCGGCCGAGACGTCGTCCAGCGCCTCTCTGATCTCCATCGGCAGAGTCAGGTCCTCGGCCTGAAGGACCCCGGCCAGCTGCGCGTGGGTGCGGGCACCGACGATGGCGGAGGTCACCCCCGGCTGATCGCGGACCCAGGACAGGGCGACCGAGAGCGGTGAGACGCCGAGCCCCTCGGCCGCGGTCGTCACCGACTCCACGACCCGGCGGCACCTCTCGTCCAGATAGGGGGTGACGAAGTCGGCGAAGTGCGGGGTCGCGGCCCGGGAGTCGGCGGGGATCCCGGTCCGGTACTTTCCGGTGAGCACCCCCCTGCCGAGCGGTGACCAGGCCAGCACCCCGGCGCCGATGTACTCGGCCGCCGCGATCAGCTCGCGTTCGGCCTCCCGGGCCAGCAGCGAGTACTCGACCTGGGCGGCCACGATCGGCACCCGGCCGGGAACCGTCCGCTGGCCGACGGCCGCCGCGGCGAGCTGCCAGCCGGTGTAGTCGCACACCCCGGCGTAGGCGGCCCGGCCGGAGGAGACGACGGCGTCCACCGTGGCCAGGGTCTCCTCCAGGGGCACGTCCGGATCGAAGGCGTGTAGCTGCCACAGGTCCACCTCGTTGACCCCGAGCCGGGTCAGCGAGGCGTCGATGGCGGCGATCAGGTGCTTCCTGGAGGCGTTGCGCGGCCGGCGGCCGGCGGGGGTGAGCACGGCCTTGGTGGACAGCACCAGTTCCGAGCGTGGCACCGTGTCGCGGATCAGCCGTCCGAGCAGCCGCTCGGCCTCGCCGCCCGTGTAGACGTCGGCGGTGTCGATGAGGGTGCCACCGGCCTCGGCGAACGCCCGGAGCTGCGCCGCGGCCTCCTCCGCGCCGGTGTCACGTCCCCATGTCATCGTTCCCAGCCCGAGGCGGGACACCGACAGGCCGCTCCGGCCCACATAGCGCTGCTCCATGATCCGGCCAGGGTACCGCCCGGCCAGTTAAAAGTAGTGGAGTGAGGGCTGCAAGACTTGCCCGTGTGACGACCTTGCTGCTGGCCAGACACGGCCTGACCCACCTCACCGGCCCGGTTCTGGCCGGCTGGACCCCCGGCGTTCACCTCAGCGAGGCCGGGCGGGCCCAGGCGGAGGCGCTGGCCGTACGGCTGGCACCGCTGGAGCTGGACGCGATCGTCTCCAGCCCGCTGGAGCGCTGCCAGGAGACCGCACAGGCCGTCGCCGGGGGGCGGCGGGCGCGGGTGCTGACCGACGACCGGTTCGGGGAGTGCCGGTACGGCGACTGGACGGGGCGCCCGATCGGCGAGCTCGCCGGGGATCCGCTCTGGAAGGTGGTGCAGAGCCATCCGAGCGCCGTGACGTTTCCCGGTGGAGAATCCCTATCCGCCGTGCAGCACCGGGCGGTGAGCGCCGTCAGGGAGTGGAACGGGCGGCTGGGGCCGGACGCGGTCTATCTGGTCTGCAGCCACGGAGACGTGATCAAGGCCATCGTGGCCGACGCGATGGGCTTGCATTTGGACCAGTTTCAGCGCATAACAGCCGATCCTGCGTCGCTCACCGCGATTCGCTACACCCCCTTGCGTCCCTTCGTGCTCAGGCTGAACGATTTAGGGGGAGATGTTGCCGGTCTCCGGCCTCCGGAGGGTTCGGAGGCCGGGGACGGGGGAGAAAACCTCACCGGGAGCGACGCCGCAGTCGGCGGTGGAGCCGGGACCACGTAAGGTCGGGGCTATGCCGGTCTTCGACTACGACCCACCCGAGAGATTCGTGGCCGGTGCCGTGGGGCAACCGGGGTCACGGGCGTTCTTCCTCCAGGCTCGGGGCCGGGGTCGCCTGACCACCGTCGGGCTGGAGAAGTTTCAGGTCGCCGCGCTGGCCGACCGGCTGGACGAGTTGCTCGACGAGGTGCTGAGGCGGAGCGGCGGCAGCGCCGGGGTGCCGGCCACCGCTCCCGCCGCGCTCACCGACAACGGTCCGCTCGACCTGCCGATCACTGAGGACTTCAAGGTGGGCACCATGGCCCTGACCTGGGACTCCGACACCTCGCAGGTGGTGATCGAGGCTCAGGAGGTCGCCGCGGAGGACGAGGCGTTCGAGCCGTCCCCGCTCGCCGGTTCCTCGCTGCTGCGCGTGCACATCAGCGCCGGTGCGGCCAGGGCGTTCACCAAGCGTGCCCTGGCGCTTGTGGCGGCCGGTCGGCCGCCCTGCCCGCTCTGCGGTCGGCCGCTCGACGCGGAGGGACATATTTGTGTGCGGCTCAACGGTTACCGGGGTAGTAGCGCTTCACCGGGTGAAGGAGGCGAATGAGCGCCGAGAGTGAGTTCACGCTGAGTGCGGTGCCCGCGGCGGAGTTGGACGACGAGACCGCTCTGCGTCTGCTCCGTGACGGCCGGCTGGAGGTCGCCGGCCGTCTGGTCGAGGCGACCAACATGACGCTCTACTGTTCGGTCCGGCTCGGCGACCTCACGGCGGCCTGCGTGTACAAGCCCGTGCGCGGGGAGCGCCCGCTCTGGGACTTCCCCGACGGCACCCTCGCCGCCCGCGAGGTGGCCGCCTTCGAGGTCTCGGCGGTGACCGGCTGGCGGATCGTTCCACCCACCGTCTACCGTGACGGCCCCTTCGGCCCCGGGATGTGCCAGCTCTGGATCGACGCCGACCCCGAGGCCGACCTGATGGTGCTGATCCGCAGCCGCCAGCCCGCCCTGCGGCGGATGACGGTCTTCGACGCCGTCGTCAACAACGCCGACAGGAAGGGCGGCCACCTGCTGCCGCTCGTCGACGGGCACGTCTACGGCGTCGACCACGGCGTCTCCTTCGCCGCCGAGGACAAACTCCGCACCGTCCTGTGGCAGTGGCGCGGCAAACCCCTGTCCCGTGAGGCCGTGAACGTCCTCGCCCGCCTGGAGCGCGACCTCGACCAGGGGCGCCTGGGCCACCGCCTCCGTGAGCTCCTCACCCGCGCCGAGGTGGAGGCGACCTGGTCCCGGGTCCGCAGGCTCCTGGACACCGGCCTGCACCCCCTGCCGTCACGGGACTGGCCCGCCATTCCCTGGCCCCCGATCTAAGAGCGCTCCAGGCGGGGGCGATACCCTGCCGGGCATGTGCACGGTTGTCGTCAGCATCGATCCGGACGCCGAGGTCCCACTGATCCCGGTCGGTGCGCGTGACGAGTTCACCGACCGGCCGTGGATTCCCCCGGGCCCGCACCGGCCGGGCCTGATCGGCGGGCGCGGCCTCAGGGCGGGCGGGACCCGGCCGACCGGCGACCCCCGTGATCCGGCGCCCTTCCGCCGAGTCCCGCCGGAATGACCGGGCGCGTCCCGGTGGTTGAGAAAGTACCCCTTACCACCCACCGCCCCGGTCCGATCGGGGTGGTCTGTCTGCTGGATAGGCTCAACATATGCGATCGTGGTCTGTGCCGAAGGTCCCTCCGCTTCCCGGTGCCGGTGTTCCGCTGCGGCTGTTCGACACCGCGGCGGGAGAGATCGTCCCCACCCGGCCGGGGCCCACGGCGCGGATGTACGTCTGCGGCATCACGCCCTACGACGCCACCCACCTGGGGCACGCCAACACCTATCTCGCCTTCGACCTGGTCAACCGCGTCTGGCGAGACGCCGGTCACCAGGTCCACTTCACCCAGAACGCCACCGACGTGGACGATCCGCTCCTGGAGCGGGCCGAGCAGACCGGGCTCGACTGGCGCGAGCTGGCCGAGCGTGAGATCGAGCTGTTCCGGACCGACATGGAGGCGCTGCGGATCCTCCCGCCGCGTGAGTACGTCGCGGTGACCGAGGTGGTCGACCAGGTCGCCGAGCTCGTCGAGCGCCTGCGCGACAAGGGGGCCACCTACGACCTCGACGGGGACGTCTACTTCGACGTCGCCGCGGCGCCCAAGTTCGGCGCCGTCTCCGGATACTCCGAGGATCTGATGCTCACCCTGTCCGGCGAGCGGGGCGGCGACCCCGGCAGGCCCGGCAAGAAGCACCCGCTCGACTGGCTGCTCTGGCGCGCCGAACGTCCTGGAGAGCCGTCCTGGCCCTCGCGCCTCGGCCGGGGCAGGCCCGGCTGGCACGTCGAGTGCACCGCGATCGCCCTGGCCAACCTCGGCAGCGGTTTCGACGTGGCGGGCGGTGGCTCCGACCTGATCTTCCCGCACCACGAGTGCGGCGCCCACGAGGGGCATGTCGCCTCCGGCGAGTGGCCCTTCGCCAGGGCCTACGTGCACGCGGGCATGGTGGCCCTGGACGGCGAGAAGATGTCCAAGTCCAAGGGCAACCTGGTCTTCGTCTCCAGGCTCCGCGGGCAGATCGATCCGATGGCCGTCCGGCTGGCCCTGCTGGCGCATCACTACCGCGCCGACTGGGAGTGGACCGCCGACCAGTCGGCCTCCGCCGAGGCGCGGCTCGCGCGCTGGCGCTCGGCCGCCGGGCTGCGGACCGGCCCCGAGGCGGGGAGCGTGCTTGAGGAGGTCCGTGCCCGGCTGGCCGACGACCTGGACGCCCCCGGAGCGCTCGCGGTCATCGACGGCTGGGCCGAGCGGGCGCTGGCCGGGGACGGCACCGACCCGCGGGCGCCCGCACTCGTCGGGGACGTCGCGGACGCCCTGCTGGGCGTCGAGCTCTGAGAGGGCCGCCCGGCGTCGAGCTCTGTCTGAGAGCGCCGTTTCGGCGGCGGGCGCCCTGAGAACGCGCCCGAAGGGGCTCCTGATCCGCCCGGGGAGGGCGGCAGGGGCCCGGAGGGGGGCGGCGGTGGACGTCTCCGAGGGGGAGCGCCGGGAAAGCATCTGGGCCCGCACCGCCGAAGCGGTGCGGGCCCAGACTGAAGCGTGCAGATCAGGTCAGCTGACCTGATTTCCTGAGTTCAGATCAGAGAACCTGAACCTGGTCGGCCTGCGGACCCTTCTGGCCCTGCGTGGTGACGAAGCTGACACGCTGGTTCTCCTCCAGGCTGCGGTAGCCGCCGGAGTTGATGGCCGAGTAGTGCACGAAGACATCGGCGGTGCCGTCGTCCGGCGCGATGAATCCGAAGCCCTTTTCGGCATTGAACCACTTAACGGTGCCCTCAGACAAAACTACTTCTCCTCATTGGGAGCCTCACCGAACCGCCAGGTCGGCGGCTCGGGGCTGCGTTGCGGACCCTACCATGCACCCGCGGAAACCATCCGGAGAAAGCTGGAATGCCCGCTGTCGGCGGACCTCATTAAGCACTTGAGATGATAAGGCTGGACTGAGAACTACGACTGCAACCAAGGAAGTCTATCGAAGTGGACTCCGAGAAGCAAGTCACGGGATGGCGGCGAGGAAGCGCTCCCTCTCGTCCTCCGGGAGCCGGTCGACGAAGAGGACGCCGTCGAGATGATCGGCCTCGTGCTGGAGGACCCGGGCGAACGTGCCCAGCGCCCGGAGGGTGACGGGCTTGCCGAACATGTCGCGGGCCCGGACGGTGGTCATGTAAGAGCGCTCCAGAGGCCACCAGAGGCCGGGGGCCGACAGGCACGCCTCGTCGGCCGTGATCTTCCGCTCGGACAGCTCAAGACGCGGGTTGACCAGGTGGCCGGACCTGCCGTCCAGCTCGTAGACGACGACCCGGAGCGGGACGCCGATCTGCGGGGCGGCCAGCCCCGCGCGGCCGGCGCCAGCCCGCACGGTGGCCTGCAGGGACTTGACCAGCCCGCGCAGCTCGCGGTCGAAGGTGGTCACCGGCTCCGCCACGGTCCTCAGCACCGGATCGGCGAACAGTCGGATCGGCTGAACGGCCACGCGCACTCCCCGAGGCGACGAAATGACACGAACAAGGTTCCCATTGTCGCATCGCCTCAATCGCGGCCGGCGCGATCATCCGGGGGCGAGTGGCGCCTCGCCTTCCCCGCGGACGCGTTCCAGCCTCAGCTCCCGGACGATCTCCTCGGCGCTGTCGTCCCGCGAGGGCAGGCAGTCGGCGCCGATGAACGTCTCGTAGTAGGCGTGCCGGAAACACCCGGCCAGCAGCAGCCGGGCGCTGGCGAGCGGGTCGACCTCGGGGGAGATCCGGCCCGCCCGCCGCTCGGCCGTCAGGTACTCGGCCAGCGGCACCACCTCCGACATGAAGCCGATGTCGCTGTCGCGCATCGCCTCGCGGAAGCGGACGGTGACCGAGGGCGAGGTGAAGGCGGGCAGCGCCGCGGTCTGGACCTCGGAGTAGTAGTCGATGCCGGCCCGTGTGATGGGCAGCAGGTTGTCGTTCACCCGCCCCTTGCCGACGAGATACATCAGATCGTCGAGAATGCGGAGCCAGACGGGCAGGCGGTCCTGGAGCAGGGCGAGGAACATGTCGACCGCCTGCCCGGGGGAGGTGCCCGGCAGACGTGGATACGAGGGGGCGTTCTCGCCGTCCTCACGTTTCATGAATACGGCCATCTCAAGAACGCGGCGTCGCGTTTCCTGTGCTTTCTGGTGCGGATCGAGCTGTGGAGTGGCCATGGTCGCCCTAACGTGCGCTGTCACGCGGACAGTGTTCGGCGCGGTGACGGGGCCGTTCACCGGTTTTACAGAGGGTGTGTTTCTTCCGGAGGCGCGGTCGTCGCAGACCGGTCTGCCGACTACCGGTCCGGTGCAGTCCAGGCGGACCCGGATGGGCACCGATTATCACTCTAGACCAGTTAAAAAAGGAGTAAATAACTATAACTATGTTCTGTGTGTTTCGGTCATGGCCGGCGCGCTGTACTCAGCCGTCGCCGTCACGGTCGCGGCGGCGGAGATAACGCTCGAACTCCGCGGCGATGGCGTCGCCGCTCGCCTCCGGCAACTCGGCGGCGTCCTTGCGCTCCTCAAGCTCCTTGACGTACTCGGCCACCTCGGTGTCCTGGGACGCCAGCTCGTCCACGCCGTGTTCCCAGGCGCGTGACTCCTCCGCCAGCCCGCCCAGCGGCATCGGGATGTCCAGCAGGTCCTCCATGCGGCTCAGCAGCGCCATGGTGGCCTTGGGGTTGGGCGGCTGGGCGACGTAGTGCGGCACCGACGCCCAGAGCGAGACCGCGTGCACCCCCGCGTTCCCCAGGGCGTGCTGGAGCACGCCGACGATGCCGGTCGGGCCCTCGTAACGGCTCAGCTCCAGGTTGATCGCCCGGGCCAGGCCCTCGTCGGTCGCCGAGCCCACGATCGGCACCGGACGGGTGTGCGGGGAGTCGTTGAGCAGCGCGCCGAGCAGCACCGCCAGCTCCACCCCGAGCTCGCGGCAGGCCGTCACGATCTCCTCGCAGAACGCGCGCCACCGCATGTTGGGCTCGATGCCGTGCAGCAGCACCACATCGCGGTCGGCGCCCGGCGGCCGGGCCACGGACAGCCTGGTGGTCGGCCAGGTGATGGACCGGGTCAGGCCCTCGCCCATCTCCACGACGGGGCGCGTCACCTGGAAGTCGTAGTACTCCTCGGGGTCGAAGGAGACCAGCGGGGTCGCCTTCCACTCGTTTTCGAGGTGCGCGATCACTCCGCTCGAAGCCTCGCCCGCATCGTTCCACCCCTCGAACGCGGCGATCAGCACCGGCTCGACGAGCTCGGGTAGACCTTCGAGTTCGATCACGCGCGGCCTCCTTTATGCCTCGCCGTACTATCCCGCTAAGCCTATGCGGTGAGGGGGGGCTTTACGTCACCTTCCTCAGGTGGTGTGACCGGGCGGGGTGTTCCGGCCGGCCTGTCGTGACACGCCCGAGGGGGCCGGTCCCGGCGGCGGGAGGCCGGTGCCTGCCGGGCCGCCGCCGGAGGGCATCAGGCGGCATTTCGCCCGAAGTATTGGACTAAATGGTCAATTGGTGCCGTGAACGGTAACGGCGTGGAGCTTCCCAGTACTCTTGTCCCCATGACAAGCACCCCGTCTTTCCGTGAAGTCCTGGCCGAGCGAGTGATGGTCGCCGACGGGGCCATGGGGACGATGCTTCAGGCCCACGACGTGACCCTCGACGACTTCGAGGGTCACGAGGGCTGCAACGAGGTTCTCAACGTGACCCGGCCCGACATCGTCCGCGCCGTGCACGACGCCTACTTCGAGGTCGGCGTCGACTGCGTCGAGACCAACACCTTCGGGGCCAACCTGGCCGCCCTGGGGGAGTACGACATCCCCGAGCGCGTCTTCGCCTACTCCGAGGCCGGGGCCCGCATCGCCAGGGAGGCCGCCGACCGCTGGACGACCCCCGACCGGCCCCGTTACGTGCTCGGCTCGATCGGTCCGGGCACCAAGCTGCCCACCCTCGGGCACAAGCCGTACGCCGTGCTGCGCGACGCCTACCACGACAACGCGGCCGGTCTGATCTCCGGCGGCGCCGACGCGCTGATCATCGAGACCGCCCAGGACCTGCTCCAGGTCAAGGCCGCCGTGATCGGGTCCAGGCGGGCCGTCGCCGACGCCGGCCGGGATGTGCCGATCATCGCCCAGGTGACCATCGAGACCAACGGCGCGATGCTGCTCGGCTCGGAGATCGGCGCGGCGCTCACCGCGATCGAGCCGCTCGGCGTCGACGTCATCGGGCTCAACTGCGCCACCGGCCCCGCCGAGATGAGCGAGCACCTGCGCTACCTCGCCCACCACGCGCGCGTGCGTCTTTCCTGCATGCCCAACGCCGGTCTGCCCGTGCTCACCTCCGACGGCGCCTACTACCCGCTCAGCCCGCAGGAGCTGGCCTCCGCCCACGAGACCTTCGCCCGCGACTACGGTCTGTCGCTCGTCGGCGGCTGCTGCGGCACCACGCCGGAGCACATGCGCCAGGTGGTCGAGCGGGTGCGCGGCAGGGAGGTGGTGGCGCGCCGTCCGCGCCCCGAGGCCGGGGCGGCCTCGCTCTACCAGAGCGTCCCCTTCCGCCAGGACACCTCCTACCTGGCCATCGGTGAGCGCACCAACGCCAACGGCTCCAAGGCGTTCCGCGAGGCGATGCTCTCCGCGAACTGGGAGGAGTGCGTGGAGATCGCCCGGACGCAGGCCCGCGAGGGCGCGCACATGCTGGACCTGTGCGTCGACTACGTCGGCCGCGACGGCGCCGACGACATGAGGGAGCTGGCCTTCCGCTTCGCCACCGCCTCCACGCTGCCGATCGTGCTCGACTCCACCGAGCCCGCCGTGCTGGAGGCCGGCCTGGAGATGCTCGGCGGGCGCGCGGTCGTCAACTCGGTCAACTACGAGGACGGCGCCGGCCCCGAGTCGCGGTTCTACAAGATCATGAAGCTGGTCCGCGAGCACGGCGCGGCCGTGACCGTCATGGCCATCGACGAGCAGGGACAGGCCCGCACCGCCGAGGACAAGGTCAGGATCGCCGTCCGGACCATCGAGGACCTCAAGCGCGACTGGGGGATGAGGGTCGAGGACATCATGGTCGACACCCTCACCTTCCCCATCGCCACCGGTCAGGAGGAGACGCGCCGCGACGGCCTGGAGACCATCGAGGCGATCAAGGAGATGAAGCGCCGCTACCCCGGCGTGCAGACCGTCCTCGGCCTGTCCAACATCTCCTTCGGCCTCAACCCGGCCGCGCGCATCGTCTTGAACAGCGTTTTCCTCAACGAGTGCGTGAACGCCGGCCTCGACTCGGCCATCGTGCACGCCTCCAAGATCCTGCCGATGTCGCGCATCCCCGAAGAGCAGCGCCAGGTCGCCCTGGACATGGTCTACGACCGGCGCCGTGAGGGCTACGACCCGCTGCAGCGGTTCATGGAGCTGTTCGAGGGCGTGGACGCCGCCTCGGTCAAGGCCGACAGGGCCGCCGAGCTGCTCGGCCTGCCGCTGTGGGAGCGGCTCAAGCGCCGCATCGTCGACGGCGAGCGCAAGGGCCTGGAGGCCGACCTTGAGGAGGCCCTCGCCCGGCGCCCGGCGCTGGAGATCGTCAACGACGTGCTGCTGGACGGCATGAAGACCGTCGGCGAGCTGTTCGGCTCCGGTCAGATGCAGCTGCCGTTCGTGCTGCAGTCGGCCGAGGTGATGAAGATCTCCGTGGCCTACCTCGAACCCCACATGGAGCGGGTCGACGGGGAGACCAAGGGGCGCATCGTGCTGGCCACGGTCAAGGGCGACGTGCACGACATCGGCAAGAACCTGGTGGACATCATCCTGTCCAACAACGGCTACGAGGTCGTCAACCTCGGCATCAAGCAGCCGGTGTCGGCGATCCTGGAGGCGGCCGAGGAGAAGAAGGCCGACGTCATCGGCATGTCCGGGCTGCTGGTGAAGTCCACGGTCGTCATGCGGGAGAACCTGGAGGAGATGAACTCCCGGGGCATCTCGGAGAAGTACCCCGTGCTGCTCGGCGGTGCCGCGCTGACCCGTGCCTACGTCGAACAGGACCTCGCCGAGATCTTCCGGGGCGAGGTCCGCTACGCCCGCGACGCCTTCGAGGGGCTGCGCCTGATGGACGCCTTCATGGCGGTCAAGCGCGGCGAGGAGGGCGCGACCCTGCCCGCGCTGCGCGAGCGGCGCGTCAAGACCGGTGCCAAACTGGCCAGGACCCCGATCGAGGACCTGCCGGCCCGCTCCGACGTGGCCGTCGACAATCCGGTCCCGAAGGCGCCCTTCCACGGAGACCGCCTCGTCAAGGGCATTCCGCTCGCCGACTACGCCGCGTTCCTGGACGAGCGGGCCACCTTCATGGGCCAGTGGGGTCTCAAGGCGGCGCGGGGTGGCGTCGGGCCCTCCTACGAGGAGCTGGTCGAGACCGAGGGGCGGCCACGCCTGCGGATGTGGCTGGAGCGGATGCAGACCGAGGGCCTGCTGGAGGCGGCCGTCGCCTACGGCTACTTCCCGTGCGTCAGCGACGGCGACTCGCTGATCATCCTGGACGACGCGGGCAACGAGCGGACCCGGTTCACCTTCCCGCGTCAGCGGCGCGACCGGCACCTGTGCCTGTCCGACTTCTTCCGCCCGAAGGAGTCCGGCGAGGTCGACGTGGTCGCCTTCCAGGTCGCCACGATGGGCAACAAGATCTCCGAGGCCACCGCCGAGCTGTTCGCCAAGGACGCCTACCGCGACTACCTGGAGTTGCACGGCCTGTCGGTGCAGCTCACCGAGGCGCTGGCCGAGTACTGGCACGCGCGGGTCCGCTCCGAGCTCGGGATCGGCGGCGACGAGTCGCTGGAGGACATGCTGAAGGTCAACGTCAACGGCTGCCGTTACTCCTTCGGCTATCCCGCCTGCCCGCACCTGGAGGACCAGGTCCAGCTCATGGGGCTGATCGACCCCACCAGGATCGGCGTGAACCTGTCGGAGGAGTTCCAGCTCCACCCGGAGCAGTCGACCTCCGCGCTGATCGTCCACCACCCCGAGGCCAGTTACTTCAACGTCTGACCACGAGGGGACCTCGGGGGACTTTCCGGGACATGGACGCGGTGCTCTTCGACATGGACGGGCTTCTCGTGGACAGCGAGAAGGTCTGGTTCCAGGTCGAGACCGAGGTGATGGGGCGGCTCGGCGGCGAGTGGGGCCCCGCCGACCAGGCGCGCCTGGTCGGCGGCTCCATGAGGTCCACGGTGGCCTACATGCTCGGAGTCTCCGGCTCGGGCGCCGATCCGGAGCGTGTGGCGGCCTGGATGCTGGAGGGCATGACCCGCAGGCTCGCCGGCGGCGTGGAGCTGATGCCCGGCGCCGCCGAGCTGCTCACCGCCGTACGGCGGGCGAGCCTGCCCACCGCGCTGGTCACCTCCTCGGCGCGCCCGATCGCCGAGGCGTGCCTGGACGGCATGGGCAGGCACCACTTCGACCACGTGGTGACCGGCGACGACGTCACGAGGGCCAAACCCAGCCCCGAGCCCTACCGGAGGGCCGCCCGGCTGCTGGGCGTGGCCACGGCCCGCTGCGTCGCGCTGGAGGACTCCCCGAACGGGGTGGCCTCGGCCACCGCCGCGGGCTGCCGGGTGGTGGCGGTGCCGAGCGTGCTGCCGATCCCGGCCGCCCCCGGGCGCCTCGTCGTGAGGTCGCTGCGGGAGGTCGACGTCCAGGTGCTCCGGAGGCTGTCGGCCACCGGCTCGTGACGCCCGGCCGGGACGCCCCGCGGCCCGCCGGGCCCTGAGGGGAACCGGCCCCGGGATACGGCGGGCCGGGTCCCCGAGGGGAAACCCCCTCGCCGAGGACGGCGACCCCTAGGGGACGGGCCCCTCCTCCCGGAGGAGGAACGACTCCGCCCCGGCGTGCCAGGATGGATCGGGTAAGCCGATACGAGGGACGGTCCATTATGACGTTCGACCAGATCGCCTGGTTGCCGCTCTGCGCCGGGATGACCGGGGTGGGGCTGGTGCTGAGTTTCCTGCTGATGCGACGCAGGGGGGCCGTGGCAGGGGTGCGCGGCGTGGCCTGGTCGCTGCTGCCGCTGGCGGCCTACCTGACCGGTGCGCTGCCCGCCCTGTGGCAGGTCGGCACGGCGGTCACCGGGTTCTTCGCGGGACTGGTCCTCAGCCCCACGGTGTGGGCCGGGGTGGCCGTGACCGGGCTGTCGGCGCTTTTGTTCCTGGTCTCCGGGGTGCTGCGCCGCCGCCGCCCCGCCGGGCCGCAGGCCGCGCCGGTGACCGGCGGCGGCGCTCGGCCCGGTGTTCCCGCCGCGCCGGGCGCCGTCGCCCAGACCCGGCCTCAGACCGCGCCCCAGCCGGCCCGGTCGCAGCCGCGCAAGGCCGCGCCCGCCGCGAAGCCGGCCGCCGACGACGACTTCTCCGATATCGAGGACATCCTCAAGCGGCGCGGAATCGGGTGACGCTCCGTCACCTTCCGGTGCAGTGTCACGAATCCGAGACACAAGCCCAACGGCTCCCAGACATTCTCCTCAAGATCAGAACAAATGAATTTCGCGTGAATCACAGTTGAGCCACATAGCGCCTCCGGGGACTAGTCAGCGCAGATCAGCCCATAGATTCTGCGTCACGGGACCGTGAAAACAGTCCATAGACTTCATTACGCGCTACCCAACCCGGGGCGCGTTTTCGGACAACGTCGTCTGGGATCCAGGGGGCTACTGTATGACCGCACCGCTCGATGTCTCCGGCCAGGCCATGGAGGCCCAGCCCGAGGCCGTTCTCCAAGGGGCGGGCGGAAAGGCCATCGAAGGCCGTTCGCTCGGTCGGATCGCGTGGATACGGCTCAAGCGTGACAAGGCGGCGATTCTCGGCGCCTTCATCGTGGTCTTCCTGACCTTGATAGCGCTCTTCGCCGAGCGCCCCTTCGGCGGCCTGGTCGCGCTGTTCGGTGACTCGCCGAGCGTGCCCAACAACGACCTCATCGATCCGCTGACCAGTGCCCCGATCGCCCCCTGGGGCGGGATCAGCCTGGAGCACCCGTTCGGCCTGGAGCCGGTCAACGGCCGCGACCTGTTCGCCCGGATCCTCTCCGGCGCCCAGATCTCGCTGCTGGTGGCCTTCCTGTCCACCCTGCTCTCCGTGGTGATCGGCGCGCTGCTTGGGGTGTTCGCCGGCTTCTTCGGCGGATGGGTCGACACGGTCATCAGCCGGCTGATGGACGTCTTCCTGGCGTTTCCGCTGCTGCTGTTCGCGATCGCCATCGTGGGCGCGCTGCCCGACCAGGCCCTCGGGCTCAAGGGCAACGGCCTGAGGATCGCGGTGATCGTGTTCATCATCGGCTTCTTCAGCTGGCCCTACATCGCGCGCATCGTGCGCGGCCAGACCCTGTCGCTGCGCGAACGCGAGTTCGTCGACGCGGCACGGTCGCTCGGCGCGGGGAACTCCTCCATCATCTTCCGCGAGATGCTCCCGAATCTGGTGGCGCCGATCCTCGTCTACGCGACGCTCCTCATCCCCACCAACATCCTGTTCGAGGCCGCGCTGTCGTTCCTCGGCGTGGGCGTGAACGAACCCCAGGCCTCCTGGGGAGGCATGCTCACCCGGGCGGTGGACTACTACCAGATCGCCCCGCACTTCATGATTGTTCCGGGTCTTGCGATCTTTATCACCGTGATGGCCTTCAACCTGCTGGGCGACGGGCTCCGGGACGCCCTCGATCCGCGCGCCCGGTAGCGAAAACCCGACTGTCTCTCCATATCACCATCACTCATGACAAGGGGTGTACCACCACGATGAGGAAGACCAACGCCCTCGCGCTCGCCGCACTGGGTACCGCGCTGACCATGGGTCTCGCCGCTTGTGGCGGCTCGGCCGGTGGCGGTGGCAACACGTCCTCCGGGAACAACGCCACCGGCGGCGCGGCCTCCACGGCCAAGCACAACGACGCGTACACCAAGGTCGTCAACCCGTCCGAGGCCAAGGGCGGGACGCTGAAGTTCGCGCTGTCGGACGAGCCCGACTCGATGGACCCGGGCAACACCTACTACGCCTGGAACTGGAACTTCTCGCGGCTGTACGCCCGCCCGCTGATGACCTACACCGCCCAGCCCGGCGACGCCGGTCTGAAGCTGGTCCCGGACCTCGCGGAGGGGCCCGGCGAGGTCAGCGCCGACGGAAAGAGCTGGACCTACAAGCTCAAGAAGGGCATCAAGTACGACGACGGCACCGAGGTCAAGGCCGCCGACGTCAAGTACGCCATCGCCCGCAGCAACTTCACCGACGAGCTCACCGACGGTCCGAAGTACTTCGCGCAGTACCTCGACGCCGGTGGTTACAAGGGTCCCTACAAGGACAAGGACCTCAACGACTTCAAGGGTGTCGAGACCCCGGACGACCACACCGTCGTCTTCAAGCTCAAGGCCCCGTTCTCGGAGTTCGACTTCCTGGTCGCCAACCCGCAGTCCGCGCCGGTCCCGCAGGCCAAGGACACCGGTGTCGACTACGAGAAGACCGTCGCCTCGACCGGCCCCTACAAGTTCGAGAGCCACGAGGTCGGCAAGCAGCTCAACCTCGTCAAGAACGAGAACTGGGACCAGTCCACCGACACCACCCGCAAGCAGCTGCCGGACCGCATCGAGGTGCAGTTCAAGCAGAACGCCGAGGACATCGACAACCGCCTGATGGCCGGGCAGATCCAGGTCGACCTGGCCGGTACCGGCCTGCAGTCCGCGGGCAGGGCGAAGGTCGTTCAGGACGCCGCCAAGAAGGACTCCACGGACAACCCCTTCACGCCGTTCAACCGCTACGCGATGCTCTCCACCGCGGTGAAGCCGTTCGACAACATCGACTGCCGCAAGGCCGTGCAGTACGCCACCGACAAGGTCGCGACCCAGGCGCCGTGGGGCGGCCCGCTCGGCGGCGAGATCGGCACCACCGCGATGACCCCGACCACGGTCGGCTACAAGCAGTTCGACCTCTACCCGAACGGCGCCGACCACAAGGGCGACGTGGCCAAGGCCAAGGAGCACCTGGCGGCCTGCGGCCAGCCGAACGGCTTCGAGACCAACATCGCGGTCCGCGGCGACCGTACCAAGGAGGTCCAGGTCGCCGAGGCCCTGCAGGCCTCGCTGGACCGGGTCGGCATCAAGGCCACCATCAAGAAGTACCCCTCGGGTGACTGGAGCGCGCAGTACGCCGGCAAGCCGGACTTCGTGCACAAGAACAACCTGGGCATCATGATCGCGGGCTGGGGCGCCGACTGGCCGTCCGGCTTCGGGTTCCTGTCGCAGATCGTCGACGGCCGGTTCATCAAGGCCTCCGGCAACTACAACATGATGGAGCTCAACGACAAGACGGTGAACGAGCTGCTCGACAAGGGCATCCAGACCACCGACGCCGCGGCCCGCAACGAGATCTGGGCCGAGGTCGACAAGAAGGTCATGGAGTCGGCGGCGTTCATGTCGTTCGTCTACGAGAAGACCCTGATCTTCCGGCCCTCGAACCTCACCAACGTGTACGTGCACCCGGCCTACGGCATGTACGACTACACGTGGCTCGGCGTCAAGCAGTAGTCCTTCTCTAGCTAGCCAAAGGCAGGTGAAGGCCTGACGGTGCCCGGGAGCGACCCTCCCGGGCACTCCGGCCGAACGATCGTGGTCGCTTTCATCGTCCGCCGCGTGATCGCCGCCGTACTGATGCTCGCCGTCGTCAGCATGGCCACCTTCGCGATCTTCTTTCTCATCCCGCGCGCCCTGGGGCAGACCCCCGAGGGCATGGCGTCGCGTTACGTGGGACGGGACGCCACACCCGAGGCGATCCAGGGGGCAGTCAAGCGGCTGCATCTGGACGATCCGCTCATCGTGCAGTACGGGCGGTTCGCCAAGGGCATCGTCGCCGGTCAGGATTACTCCCTTGGCCCCAAGAAGGCCGAGTGTCCCGCGCCCTGCTTCGGCTTCTCGTTCAACAACAACCAGCCGGTCTGGCCGACGCTCCTCGACCGTCTCCCGGCGACGCTCTCGCTCGCCCTGGGCGCCGCCGTCATCTGGCTCGTCACCGGGGTCGGCATCGGTGTCGTCTCCGCGCTGAAACGCGGCAGCGCGCTCGACCGGGCGGCCATGACGGTGGCGCTGGCCGGCGTGTCGCTGCCGATCTACTTCACCGGACTGGTCTCCCTGTCGGTGTTCGCCTACACGCTGGGCATCTTCCCCGGCGGAGGCAGCTACACCCCCGTCACCGAGAACCCGGTCATGTGGTTCCAGTCCCTCGTGCTGCCCTGGATCACCCTGGCCTTTCTCTACGCGGCCCTGTACGCCCGGCTCACCAGGGCGGGCATGCTGGAGACCATGGGCGAGGACTACATCCGCACGGCCCGCGCCAAGGGTCTCAAGGAGCGCACGGTCGTCACCAAGCACGCCCTGCGCGCCGCGCTGACCCCGATCCTCACCATCTTCGGCCTGGATCTCGGCCTGCTGCTGGGCGGTGCGGTGCTCACCGAGAGCACCTTCTCCATCCAGGGCATCGGCAAGCTGGTCATCGACGCGATCCGGGGCAACGACCTGCCCGTGGTGCTGGGCGTCACCCTGTTCGCGGCGTTCTTCATCGTGCTGGCCAACCTCATCGTGGACGTCCTGTACGCGGTGGTCGACCCGAGGGTGAGGCTCTCATGACGACTCCACCCGGCTCCTTCCTGGAGCTGCGCGACCTGCGCATCCACTTCCCGACCGAGGACGGCCTGGTCAAGTCCGTCGACGGTCTGTCGTTCAAGCTCGACCGGGGCAGGACCCTGGGCATCGTGGGCGAGTCCGGCTCGGGCAAGAGCGTGACCAGCCTGGGCATCCTGGGCCTGCACAAGGGCGGCCGGGCCAGGATCTCGGGTGAGATCTGGCTGGACGGCGAGGAGCTCGTCACCGCGAGCCAGGACCACGTGCGGTCGCTGCGCGGCAAGAAGATGGCGATGATCTTCCAGGATCCGCTGTCGGCCATGCACCCCTACTACTCGGTGGGCGCCCAGATCATCGAGGCCTACCGGGTCCACCACAACGTCAGCAAGGCGGTGGCCCGCAAGCACGCGGTCGACCTGCTCGGCCGGGTGGGCATTCCGCAGCCCGACAAGCGGGTGGACGACTTCCCCCACCAGTTCTCGGGCGGCATGCGCCAGCGCGCGATGATCGCCATGGCACTCTCCTGCGACCCCGAGCTCCTGATCGCCGACGAGCCCACCACGGCTCTCGACGTGACCGTCCAGGCCCAGATCCTGGACCTCATGACGGACCTGCAGCGCGAGTTCAACTCCGCGCTGATCATCATCACCCACGACCTCGGCGTGGTGGCCGAGCTGTCGGACGACATCCTGGTGATGTACGGCGGCAAGTGCGTCGAGTACGGTTCCGCCGAGGACATCTTCTACCGGCCCGAGCATCCCTACTCGTGGGGTCTGCTGGGATCGATGCCCCGGCTGGACCGCGAGCCCACCGAGCGCCTGCTCCCGATCAAGGGCACCCCGCCCTCTCTGATCAACGTGCCGTCCGGCTGCGCCTTCAACCCCAGGTGCGCCTTCGCCGACCGTACCGAGGGCAGGTCCACCTCGCAGGTGCCCGAGCTCCTGGAGACCGAGGGCGGCCACCTGGTCCGCTGCCACCTGCCCCGCGCGCGGCGGCGGTCCATCTGGGACAACGAGATCAAGCCGATGTTGGAGAGCACGTGAGCGAGCGTAGCCAGCGAGCCGACGGGCGCACGGGATGCCCGCGATTGACGGAGGAGGCCGCGTGACCTCGGTCGAGAACAGGGAGGCCGCCGCCGCGGCCGACCCCGACGTGCTGCTGTCCGTTCAGGGCCTCCAGAAGTACTTCCCGGTGACCAAGGGCCTGCTCCGCCGGCAGGTCGGCGCCGTCAAGGCCGTCGACGGGGTCAGCTTCGACGTCCGCAGGGGGGAGACGCTCGGCCTGGTCGGCGAGTCCGGCTGCGGCAAGAGCACCACCGGCCGGCTGATCACGCGCCTGCTGGAGCCGACGGCCGGCCGGATCGTCTTCGACGGGCACGACATCACCCACATGTCCCCGTCGAGGATCCGCCCGCTCCGCCGCGACGTGCAGATGATCTTCCAGGACCCCTACTCCTCGCTCAACCCCCGCCACACGGTCGGCGCCATCGTCGGCGCGCCCTACCGCATCCAGGGCATCAAGACCGAGCAGGGCACGAAGAAGGCGGTCCAGGAGATCCTGGAGCTGGTCGGGCTCAGCCCCGAACACTACAACCGCTACCCGCACGAGTTCTCCGGCGGCCAGCGCCAGCGCATCGGCATCGCCCGCACGCTCGCGCTCAAGCCCAAGCTCATCATCGCCGACGAGCCGGTCTCCGCGCTGGACGTGTCGATCCAGGCCCAGGTGGTCAACCTCCTGGAGGACCTGCAGAACGAGCTCGACCTGACCTACGTCATCGTCGCGCACGACCTGTCGGTCATCCGGCACATCAGCGACCGGGTCGCGGTCATGTACCTCGGCAAGATCGTCGAGCTGGCCGACCGCAAGTCCCTGTACGACTCGCCCATGCACCCGTACACCACCGCCCTGATGTCGGCGGTTCCGGTGCCCGACCCGGCCCGCCGCAAGGACCGCGAGCGCATCCGGCTCCAGGGCGACGTGCCCAGCCCGCTCAACCCGCCGCCCGCCTGCCGCTTCCACACGAGGTGCTGGAAGGCCCAGGCGGTCTGCAAGACGGTGGAGCCGCCCCTCGCCGAGCTGGTCTCCGGTCACCAGGTCGCCTGTCACTTCCCGGAGAACGCCCCGGGTGCGAGCGAGCCCCTGCCCGCGGGGACCGTCTCCGCCTGACCCCCGGTCCACGTCCGCCCCCGTATGGCTCGCGCCGGCCGTACGGGGGCGGGCGTCTGAGGATTTCATCCTTGCCGCGCCGGCGCCAGGCCGGGTTTTCCGCACGCCTTCCCGGGACGGCCTCCGATGGGCCTAGGGGATGGCCCCCGGGGTGATCAGGCCGGTCTCGTAGGCGAGGACCACGGCCTGGACCCGGTCGCGGAGGCCGAGTTTGGTGAGCACGTTGCCGACGTGGGTCTTGACCGTCGTCTCGCTCACCACCAGTTCGGCGGCGATCTCCGCGTTGGACATGCCCCGGGCGATCAGCCGGGTCACCTCCAGCTCCCGTTCGGTCAGCCGGTCCAGCCGGGCCGGGGTGGACTGCTGGTGGGCCGAGGGCAGGCGGGCCCCGAACCTGTCCAGCAGCCGCCGGGTGACGCTCGGCGCGACGATGGCCTCTCCCGCCGCGACCACCCGGATGGCCTGCACCAGGTCGTCCGGCGGCACGTCCTTCAGCAGGAAGCCGCTGGCTCCGGCGCGCAGCGCCTCCACGATGTACTCGTCCAGGTCGAAGGTGGTCAGCACCAGCACCCTGGGCACGTACGCGCCGGCCGCGGCCTCCCTGACGATCCTGCGGGTCGCCTCGATGCCGTCCACGCCCGGCATCCGGATGTCCATCAGCACCACGTCGGGCAGCAGTGCCCGCGACTGGTCCTGGGCGGCCTTGCCGTCCCCGGCCTCGCCGACCACGGTGATGTCTGATTCGGCCTCCAGGATCAGCCGGAAACCGGTGCGCAGCAGAGGCTGATCGTCCACCAGCAGCACTCGGATCGTCATCGCACGTCCTTGAGGGGAAATCGGGCATGGACCTCGAATCCGCCCTCTGGACGTGGGCCGATCCTCAGAACTCCACCATAGAGGGCGACACGCTCGCGAATGCCCACCAGTCCGTGACCGGCCCGCCCACCGGCCACGGGGGCGGCCCCGGCGCCCCGGCCGTCGTCCTCGACCCGTACGGCCAGCTGGCCGGCCTCGTGCCGCACCGTGACCCGGGCCCGGGCCCGGGGACCGGCGTGCCGCAGGCTGTTGGTCAGCGCCTCCTGAACCAGTCGATAGGCGGCCAGGTCGACACCGGGGGGCAGGGGGCTCCGCTCGCCCTCGATCCACAGCTGGGTCGACAGGCCCGCCTCGCGCATCTGGGCGACCAGCGCGGGGATCTCCCCCACGCCGGGCTGCGGGTTCCGCTCGGCGGGTGTGGCGTCGGTCCTGAGCACGCCCACGAGGTTGCGCATCTCCGCCATCGCGGTCCGGCCCATCTCCTCGATCGCCGACAGCGCCTCCCTGGCCCCGTCGGGGTTGGTGGACAGCACCCGGCGCGCCGCGGACGCCTGGACGGTCATCACGCTCACGTGGTGGGCGACCACGTCGTGCAGCTCGCGGGCGATGCGGGAGCGTTCCTCGGCCCTGGCCGCCCGCGTGTCGGCCTCCCTGGCGCTCTCCACGCGCTCGGCCCGGTCGCGCAGCTCGGCGAGGTAGGCCCGCCGCAGCCGGGCGCTCCGGCCGACGATCCACAGGGTCACGGTGACGACGGCCACCAGCAGGTGGGTGCTCCAGTCGCCGAGCGCGCCGGTCAGCGACGCGGAGACGACGTGGCAGGCGAAGCTCCACACCAGCCCGCACAGGCTGAGCGCCAGGCCGCGGTGGGCGGCGGCCGTGTAGACCAGCACCAGAACGGCGGGCCAGAGCAGGGTGCCGCTCTGCCCCAGTGTCGCCAGCGTGACGCATCCCAGCCCGGCCAGCGACAGCATCAGGAACGGCCGTCGGCGGCGCAGCACCACGGTCAGGGAGCCGGTCACGAGCAGGACGAGGGCCGCCCCTCCCGGGCCCCCCAGGCGGCCGTCCGGGGCGTCGAGGAGGACGGGAAGGTATGCGCAGAGCACCGCGGTGACCGCCAGCGCCGCGGCCAGGACGGTGTCGGGGATCAGCGGGCGGTCGTGGAGCCAGGCCCGCAGCCGGCCAGGGGGGTTGCGCACACAATCAATGTAGGCGTCCCATTCCCGGGGCCACCCTGCTGCAGGCGGATATCCTCCCTCATCCCCGCGGATGACGCGGCGATCCGGCGTGGATTCCCGGGGACGCCCGCGCCGGGTCCGCCGGGGGCCGGCCGGATCCGCGCCCGCGTGGTGGACGGGACCGTGGTCGCGTCACCGGGCGCGACGGGGCCGGATCCGCGCCCTCGTGGCGGGCCGCCCACGGGTGGTGACGTCTCCGCTCCTGGCGCTCAGAGCTCGTCGGTGGCGGCCCTGGGCGTGCGGCGGGTGCTGCGCACGGTGTCGCCCGGCTGCCGTTCGGGCAGCGGCGGAGGGGTGCCGCCGAACTCCGGGCACAGCTCCTGGTAGTGGCACCAGCCGCACAGCCGGCTGGGCCTGGGGCGCCACTCGCCGGTCTCCAGGGCCCGCTCGATGGCCGACCAGAGGGCGCGCACCTTGCGCTCGGTGGCGCGCAGGTCCGCCTCGTCGGGGGCGTAGCGCAGCACCTCGCCGTCGCCGCCCAGGTACATCAGCTGGAGCAGGCGGGGCACCGAACCGCGCAGCCGCCACAGTGTCAGCGCGTAGAACCTCATCTGGAACAGCGCCCTGGCCTCGAAGGCGGGCCCCGGCGCGCTGCCGGTCTTGTAGTCGACCACCCGGACCTCGCCGGTGGCCGCGACGTCCAGCCGGTCGATGTAGCCGCGCAGCACCAGGCCGTTGTCGAGCGCCGCCTCCACGTACAGCTCCCGCTCGGCGGGCTCCAGGCAGGTGGGGTCCTCCAGGGTGAAGTAGCGCTCCAGCATGGCGCGGGCCTGGGCCAGCCACTCGGCCCGCTCCCGGTCGTCCGCGAACATGTCACCGTAGGCGGGCTCCTCGGTCAGCAGCCGGTGCCACTGCGGCTCCAGCAGCTCCAGCGCGGCGGCCACCGTACGCGCCTGGGCCGGCAGGTCGTAGAGACGCTCCAGCACCGAGTGGACCATCGTGCCGCGCACCGCGGCGGGCGACGGCGGCTCGGGCAGCCGGTCGATCACCCGGAACCGGTAGAGCAACGGGCACGTCATGAAGTCACCGGCGCGGGACGGCGACAGCGCTCCGATGATCGTGGGCTCGGTCAGTGACATGTCCGCACTGTAGGTCACGGTGACGACAGTTTGGACCCGAGGTGGCCTCGTGGCGTCTGCGAGTGGCGCGATGGCGCGTAGCATCGAGGCTTGAAGACCACGTGAGCGAGGAACGGTGAGTCAGCGGTGAGCAGTGAGAGCCCGCGCGAGGACAGCCCAGGACTGCGGATGGGACGGCCGTTCGGCATTCCGGTGTACGTCTCGCCGACCTGGTTCATCGTGGCCGCGTTCATCACCTACACCTTCCAGCAGCCGGTGAGCTCCATGCTGCCCGAGCTGAGCGTCCCGATCACCTATGTCGTCTCGTTCGTCTTCGCGGTGCTGCTGTACGTGTCGGTGCTCCTGCACGAGCTGGCCCACTGCGTGGTCGCCAGGATGTACGGCCTGCCGGTCCGCCGCATCACGCTCTATCTGCTCGGCGGCGTCTCGGAGATCGAGCGTGAGCCGGACACCCCGGGCAGGGAGTTCATGGTGGCCTTCGCCGGGCCGCTGCTCTCGCTCGGGCTGGCCGCGATCGGGTTCGCCGCCTACGGCCTCTTCGACCTGTCCGGCGTCCTCGGCGTCCTCATCCTGCAGCTGTGGGTGGCCAACCTGATCGTCGGGGTGTTCAACCTGCTGCCGGGACTGCCGCTCGACGGCGGGCGCATGTTGCGCGCCGGGGTCTGGAAGGCCACCAGGAACCCCGGTTCCGGCACCGTCGCCGCCGCCTGGGTGGGCCGGGGGCTGGCCGTCACCCTGATCGCGGTCCCGGTCGGCCTGGCCCTGGTCAGCGGGCAGGCGCCCAGCCTGAGCATGCTCGTCTGGTCGATGCTGCTGGCCTCCTTCATCTGGTTCGGCGCCTCGCAGGCGCTGCGCGGTGCCCGGGTGCGGGCCCGTATCCCGCAGGTGAACGCCCGGGTCTTGGCCCGGCGGGCCATCCCGGTGACCGGTGACGTGCCGCTGGCCGAGGCGCTGCGCCGGGCCGCGGAGGCCCAGGCGGGGGCGATGGTGGTGGTCGACCACGAGGGCCGCCCGACCGGGATCGTCAACGAGGTCGCGGTGGAGGCCACCCCGGAGAACCGCCGCCCCTGGGTGACGGCCGGCTCGCTGGCGCGCAGCCTCGAACCGTCGATGGTGCTGGCCGCCGACCTGTCGGGGGAGTCCCTGATCGAGGCCATGCGGGAGGCGCCCGCGGGGGAGTACCTCCTGGTGGAGCGGGGCGGTGAGATCTTCGGTGTGCTGGCCACCTCGGATGTGAACCGGGTGTTCAGCGGGGTCTGAGCGAACCTGGGGTATCTTCCGGCCTCCAGCCGGACGCGGACCGATACGGCCGGGTGGTTCGGTCGAAATTAAACCTTTTGTCGCACTCGTTTTCGGCCTGCGTCAGGACTAGTGTTCTGGCCAACTGAACCGGTCGGCGACGGAGCTCAAGGGACGCACAATCGGCACCCCCCAACACGCCGGCCCCGGCCGGTGCCCTCACTCCGGAGCCGCTCGGCACGGCCGGACGGAGCGATTCGCCGGGACGCGCCCGGACACCCCTCCTCCGGTCCGCCGCTCGGAAGGACCGGTCTATCCTGTTCGGTTTGCTGACGCTCGTTCCTGAAGGGCTTCTGCTGTACTTTTTGCTACGGGCCGATGTGGTCGATGTCTTGATCCGATGCCCCCCGCCGCGTTCTGGACGTGTTTCACCGTCGTCCGGGCCCGCGTATGGCTGGTGGCGAACGGGCCGATGCGAGTGCCGTTCATTCGATGGCGTTTTCGGGGAGGGAGAGTTCTGTGACCGACGAGGGCTTCGGAGTGGTGCGTCCGCTTCCGGGCAACGGGCTGGTCGCCCATGTGAGTGGCCTGCTGCTGGTGTGTGACGCGGCCGAGGCCGTCGAGGCGGACCTGCTGGCGGCCCTGCGGGAGACCGCGGCGTCCGGCGGGGACGGCCGCGCGCTGGCCCGCCGCGTCGCCCAGGTGCTGGCCGTGGTGATGGGTGAACCGGTGGCGTGCGCCGTCGCCGGCTCCGTGTCCGACGGGGTGGCCGTGCTGGTCAGCGGCCCGGCGTTCGCGTCGGTCACCGGTTCGGGAGGCGAGGTCCGGCTGGCCGGGCGTGACGCGCTCACCTGGTCCGACCGGCTGGTACCCGGTCCGGTGACCCAGGTGGAGTTGCGTCTTCCCGAGGCCGGGGAGGCGCACCCGCTCGCCCGGCTGGACAGTGGTGTGATCACCGGCGGCGGTGTCCGGTGCGACCCCGCCGAGGCCGGGGCGGCGCCCGGGGACGCCCCGCCGCGGGAGTCCTCCAAGGAGTCTCCGGTGGAGTCCGGGAGGGAGCAGCCCCAGCGGGCCGCCGGGCGACCGGCGCCGCCGGTGGAGTCCGCCCCGCCGGCCGAGCCCCAGTCCGCCTCCCCGTCCTCCCGGCCCACTTCGTCCGCCTCGTCCTTGTCGTCTCCTTCCCCCTCCTCCCCGTCCCTCCCGTCCCCCTCGTCCGCCGCCGGATCCGCCGACTGGCCCGCGCCCGTCCCCGGGCAGCCGGAGTGGCCGGCGCCCCCGGTGGAGTCCGTCCCGCCCGCCCCCTATCCGATGGGCCCCCCGGAGCGCTACGCCACCGCCCCGCCCGCGCCGCCGGAGCCCGCCGTGCCGCAGGCGTGGCACTCCGAGTCCGCGGGGCTCCAGCCGCAGGGGCCGGTTCCCGGCCACGTCCCGGCCGTGATCCAGCACGGGGACGGGGAGAGCGGTGGCGGCGGCGACGTCCGCGACCAGCCGTTCGAGTACGAACCACCGGCGCCGGGCGGCCCGCAGGGCGCCCCCGAGCCGCAACCGCCGGCGCAGCCGGAGCCCCATCCCGAGTCACGGCCGCTGGTCTACGGGGTGGACTGCAAGAACGACCACTTCAACGACCCGCGCGTGCCGTACTGCGCGGTCTGCGGCATCGCCCTGGTGCAGCGCACGCTCGTCCCCTACAAGGGGCCGCGCCCGGCGCTGGGCGTGCTGCTGCTGGACGACGGCACGACGCTCCGCCTCGACACCGACCACCTGGTCGGCCGCGACCCCGAGCGGGCCCCCGAGGTCGCCGACGGCTCGGTTCGCCCGGCCAAGGTCACCAGTCCCGACGGTTCGGTCTCCCGCCGTCACCTCCGGGTGGCGCTGGACGGCTGGGACGTCAACCTGGTGGACCTGGGGTCGGTCAACGGCACCCAGATCCAGCCGCCGGGCGACCCCAACTTCTACGACATCCCGCCGAACGAGCCGGTGGTGATCCTGCCGGGCACCACCGTGCGGGTCGGCGTCTCCCGCACGATGCGCTACGAGTCGCACCGCAACCGTTAGGGGGTCCATCCGGGGAGCAGGGGTTCTGTCCGGGGGCCGGTGACGCTCCGTTACGCGCCGCCGGTCCGAAGCCGGTCCAGTTCGGTGCCGAGCAGCCGCTCCAGGAGGTCGGCGCCGAGTCTGTCGGGGTAGAGCAGCCGGTGCACGCTCAGCCCGTCCACCAGGGCCAGCAGCCGCTCGGTGACGTCGCCGAGCTCCTCCGAGGTGCGGATCTCCCCGGCCTCCGCCGCCGCACCGAGCAGGCCGCGCACCAGGCGGCGCAGTTCCTCGGCCCGGGCGCGCTGCGCCCGCAGCGTCGCCGGGCTGGTCAGGCTCCGGCTCCAGAACCCGATCTCCAGCCCGCTCTCCCCGGCGCGCTCGTCGTCCAGCGGCAGGTTGCCCATGAGCAGCTCGTGCAGCGCGGCCATTCCGCCGCGACCGGCCGGCCCGCCGCGACCGGCCGGCCCGCCGCGGAACCGGTCTGCGACGCGGCGGTGCGAGGAGCGCAGCGCCGACAGCATGATGTCGTCCTTGTCGGCGAAGTAGTGGGTGAGCACGCCGTTGGAGTAACCGGCCTCCCTGGCGATCGCCCTGATCGTCGCCGCCTCGATCCCCTCTCTCAGAATGATGCGGCGGGCCGCCTCGACGATCTCCTCGCGGCGGCCCGCATGATCCACGATCTTCGACATCTCGATCCCTTCCCGGATCCCGCTCGCCGGTACGGTATGCGGACGTCCCGCCATTATTCGCGCAAAACGTGAGGAGGGCTCGTCGCGTCTGCCGCTGGCCTCGGCCCGCACCGTGGACGTGCTCGCCCGGCCCGTGGAGCCGATCCCGGCGCGACTACCGCCGAGGGCGGAGCCGGCACCACTGCAGATCGTCCAGGCGCGTGCCGTCCGGGCCGGGCAGCAGGCCGCGCAGGAGGGCCTCCCGGGAGAAGCCCGCGCGTTCCAGCACCCGTTGTGAGGCGATGTTCTCCGGTGCGGTACCCGCGACGATCCTGTCCAGGGAGGTGTGCTCGAAGGCCCACTCCACCAGCAGGGTCACCGCCCGGGTGGCGAACCCCCTGCCACGGAACTCCGGCAGCATGCTGTAGCCCGTCATGGCCTGGCCCAGCGGCGGGATGATCATGCTGAGCTGGATGTGCCCGGCGAAGGCGTCCGTCACGGCGTCCCGGACGGCCAGCTCCAGCCGGTCGCCCGTCAACCGGCGCATGCCCGCCTCGCGGCAGCGGGTCTCGCTCTCCACCGGGTCGGGAGCCTCGGGAGGGACGCTGTAGTGCATGACGTCGGGCAGGTTCCGCATGGCGTGGTAGTCGCCGGAGTCGGCCGCCGCCAGCGGCGCCAGCCGTACCACCCCGTCGGACAGCGAGCCGCCGGGGAAGCCGGGCAGGAACGGCCGCACCGGGTCACCGCCGTCGCCGCACGGCCTGGCGAAGGCCACCAGATCGCCGCGGGTCCCGTCCCGCCGTGTCTCGGCCGAACGGCGCACGCCCTCGTGCCGGAAGCCCGAGGCCATCGCGACCCGATGGGCGGTCAGGTTCTCCACGTCGGCCAGCATCTCCACCCGCCGCACCCCGTGGGCGAAGGCCCACCCGGCGAGCGCCCTGACGGCCGCCGTCGCCACCCCGCGCCCCCGCGCCCACGGCGCCACCAGGCAGCCGATCTCGCCGTTGCCCCTGAGGTCGGGCGTCCCGAGCTCGACGGCGCCCGCCCACTCGCCCGTTCCGGCGTGGGCGACGGCGAACGAGGCGCCACCGGATCTCCACGTCCGCTCGGCGGCGCTCAGCCGGTCGAGCGCGTCGGCGTGGGTGTACGGCACCGGCACGGACGGCAGGAAGCGGGAGACCAGGGGGTCGGCGCAGGCGCGGGCGATCGGCTCGGCGTCGGCGCCGACGGGGGCGCGCAGGACGACGGGGCCGGCCGGGATCACATCTCGGGGAAACATTCCCAAGTGCTATCAGTTGCGGCGTACGCGGACCAGTTGTTTCCCGGCCCCCCGTGAGGGCCCGGCCTCCGGGACGGGACGGGCCGCCGCCGTACGCCGATAACCTTGCGGACATGGGTTTTCGCAGGCATGGGCCGTTTCTGGCCGGGGATCAGGTGCAGCTCACCGATCCCAAGAACAAGCGTCACACGGTGACGCTTAAGGAAGACGGGGTCTTTCACACGCACAAGGGTGCGATTCCGCACAGCGACCTGATCGGGCAGCCCGAGGGGTCGGTGGTGCGCTCCTCCGGCGGGACCCAGTATCTCGCGTTCAGGCACCTCCTGCAGGATTACACGCTGTCCATGCCGCGCGGTGCCGCGGTCATCTATCCGAAGGACTCGGCGCAGATCGTCGGCATGGCCGACATCTTCCCCGGCGCGCGCGTCGTCGAGGCCGGGGTCGGCTCCGGCGCGCTCACCTGCTTCCTGCTCCGGGCCGTCGGTCAGGAGGGCACGGTCACCTCCTACGAGCGGCGCGAGGACTTCGCCGAGGTCGCGACCAGGAACGTGGAGAAGTTCTACGGTGGCCCGATGGAGCAGTGGCGCCTGGTCGTCGGTGACTTCGTGGACGCGCTCGACGAGAGCGACGTCGATCGGATCATCCTCGACATGCTCGCCCCGTGGGAGTGCGTCGACGCGGCGGCCAAGGCCCTCACACCGGGGGGTGTCATCTGCTGTTATGTGGCGACTACGACCCAGTTGTCCCGCACGGTGGAAACTCTGCGCGAACACGGGAGTTTCACCGAGCCCCATGCGTGGGAGACCCTGATTCGCGACTGGCATGTCGAGGGCCTCGCCGTACGGCCCGATCATCGGATGGTCGGCCACACCGGGTTTCTCGTCACCGCCCGCCGCATGGCGGACGGGGTGACGCCGCCACCCCGTCGCAGGCGTCCGGCAAAGGGGGCATATGGCGAAGAGTCCGCGACTCCCACTACTTGATGACGATTCAGCCACGAGGGTGGGTCAGGACGTGACACGGGAACAGATTTCCGTGTTCTTATGCTCCATGGACTAAACGTGCCATAAGGGATTATTCAGTGCCTACTTAATGTAGCCATACGAACACCGCTCGGTCAGGTAAGGGACAGCCCCCAGATGGGTAGGGTTTTGAGTAGTCGGTCTCGACTGGGAAGGAGGTGACGCCGTGGCAGCTCGCGACGACGCTGAGGCTCGAGCCGCGCAGCGCGAACGGGAGGTCGCTGACCTCACAACACAGGTCTCCTTCCTGCAGGAGGAGATCACCGTGCTACGTCGGAAGCTGACGGAGTCTCCTCGGCAGGCCAGGGTCCTCGAAGAGCGTCTCCATGAAATGCAGGCGAATCTCACGGCCGTCACCGGCCAGAACGAGCGCCTGGTGGCCACCCTCAAGGAGGCCAGAGACCAGATCGTCGCGCTCAAGGAGGAGGTCGACCGGTTGGCGCAGCCGCCGTCCGGGTTCGGCGTGTTCCTTGAGTCCAGGGAAGACGGCACGGTGGAGGTCTTCACCGGTGGCCGCAAGCTTCGAGTGAACGTCAGTCCGGCGGTGGAGGCCGAGACGCTCCGGCGCGGCCAGGAGGTCATGCTCAACGAGGCGCTCAACGTGGTCGAGGCCCTCGGCTACGAGGAGCTCGGCGAGATCGTGATGCTCAAGGAGCTCCTGGAGGACGGCCAGCGCGCGCTGGTGATCTCACACGCCGACGAGGAGCGGGTGGTGAGACTGGCCGAGTCGCTGCTCGACCAGCCGATCAGGGCCGGTGACTCGCTGCTGCTGGAGCCGCGCTCGGGTTACGTCTACGAGCGCATTCCCAAGTCCGAGGTCGAGGAGCTCGTCCTGGAGGAGGTGCCCGACATCTCTTACGAGGAGATCGGCGGGCTCATGCGGCAGATCGAGCAGATCCGGGACGCGATCGAGCTGCCCTACCTGCACGCCGACCTCTTCCGCGAGCACAAGCTCCGCCCGCCCAAGGGCGTGCTGCTGTACGGCCCGCCCGGCTGCGGAAAGACGCTGATCGCCAAGGCCGTCGCCAACTCCCTGGCCAAGCAGGTCGCGGAGAAGACCGGCCAGTCCGGCAAGAGCTTCTTCCTCAACATCAAGGGTCCCGAGCTGCTCAACAAGTACGTCGGCGAGACCGAGCGGCACATCCGCCTGGTCTTCCAGCGTGCCAGGGAGAAGGCCTCCGAGGGCACTCCGGTGATCGTGTTCTTCGACGAGATGGACTCGATCTTCCGGACCCGCGGCTCGGGCGTCTCCTCCGACGTCGAGAACACCATCGTTCCCCAGCTCCTGTCGGAGATCGACGGCGTCGAGGGCCTGGAGAACGTGATTGTGATCGGCGCCTCCAACCGCGAGGACATGATCGACCCGGCGATCCTGCGGCCCGGCCGCCTGGACGTCAAGATCAAGATCGAGCGGCCGGACGCCGAGGCGGCCAAGGACATCTTCTCGAAGTACCTCGTGGAGGATCTCCCGCTCCACCCCGAGGACCTCTCCGAGCACGGCGGCAACCGCGGGGGGACCATCTCCGGCATGATCCAGCGGGTGGTCGAGCGTATGTACACCGAGAGCGAGGAGAACCGTTTCCTTGAGGTGACCTACGCCAACGGCGACAAGGAGGTCCTGTACTTCAAGGACTTCAACTCCGGTGCCATGATCCAGAACATCGTGGACCGGGGCAAGAAGATGGCGATCAAGCAGTTCCTTGAGTCCGGGCAGAAGGGCCTGCGGATCCAGCATCTGCTGGCGGCCTGCGTGGACGAGTTCTCCGAGAACGAGGACCTGCCCAACACCACCAACCCCGACGACTGGGCCCGCATCTCCGGCAAGAAGGGCGAGCGGATCGTCTACATCCGCACCCTGGTGACGGGCAAGCAGGGCACCGAGGCCGGCCGGTCCATCGACACGGTGGCCAACACCGGCCAGTACCTCTAGCCCCTGCCGGTGGCCCCCTGGCCACCGGCACCTGTCGGCACCTGCGAAGAACGGCACCACGGAGAACGGCACACGGAGGCGGCGCCTCCCCTCGGCCCGAGGGGAGGCGCCGCCTCCGTCGCGTGTGGGGAGAACGCGCCGGACGGCCGGGCGGAGTATGGCAGGCTGGATGTCACTAAGGCCTCTTCTGTACCGATTGGCAGATTCTTGCCCACTTCCCGCCCCACTTCCCGCGCCGCGCGCCTCACCGAGATCGACCTGCTGCGCTTCGTCGCGGCCGCCGCCGTGCTCGCCTTCCACTTCGTGGAGTTGAAGGCGTGGGGCGGCGTCGAGTTCGCGGGGCTGAGGAAGGTCAGTGTCCTCGGGGTCTACGGCGTGCAGCTCTTCTTCATGATCAGCGGTTTCGTGATCCTGATGAGCGTCTGGGGGCGGACGGCGGGGGAGTTCGCGGTCTCCAGGGTGGCCCGCCTCTACCCGGCCTACTGGCTCAGCGTGGGCGTCCTCGGTGTGCTGGCCCTGACCGGTCTGTACGGCCCGGGCCTCAAGCCCTGGGAGATCCTGGCCAACCTCACCATGGCCCAGCAGGGCCTGCGGATCCCCGACCTGGGCGTCGTCTACTGGACGCTCTGGGCCGAGCTGCGGTTCTACCTCCTGATCGGGCTGTTCGCGCTGGTGGGCGTCACCTACCGGCGCTGTGTGATCTTCCTCTCCGCCTGGCTGTTCCTGGCGCTCACCGCGACGGCGACCAAGAGCGCGCTGCTGGAGTTCCTGTTCATGCCCTGGTGCGCCCACTACTTCATCGCCGGTATGGCCCTGTATCTCGTTCACCGGTTCGGGTCCTCGGCCGTTCCCTGGGCACTCGTCGGGGTCTGCTGGATCCTCGCGGTGGTCCGCGCGGTCACCGAGGGCGGGGTGCGGGTGCGGGAGTACGTGGGGCAGGCCGCCGGGCCGTACCTGATCATCGGGGTGCTGACCGCGATCTTCGTGACGATGGGCCTGCTGGCCCTGGGCAGGCTGGCCCGGCTGCGCCGCCGGCCGGCGTTGGCCACCCTGGGCGCGCTCACCTACCCCCTGTACCTCCTGCACCACCCGGTCGGCGCCCTCCTGGTCGCCCCGCTCGCCCCGCACCTGCCCAAGGGGGTGGTGCTCGCCGTCGCCGTCGCGGCGGCCCTGCTGGTCGCCCATACCGTGAGCCGGTGGTTCGAGCCGTGGGCCATGGGACGGCTGAGAACCGCGCTGACCGCCTCGCTCGCGGCGATCCGCCGCGAAAACGAGATCCCGGAGGACGGAACCCGGATGATCGAACTGCCGTCAAAGGTGCGTGCGTGAACATCTCGGTCCGGTCGCTCCATGACCGGCACGGCGGTCCGGGGGAACGGTCGGCTCGGTGAGCTCGACCTGCTGCGGTTCGTCGCGGCCATGGCGGTCGTGGCCTTCCACTACTTCATCGCCTTCGCCTCCGTCTGGGGGGATCGTCCGGCGAGGCTGTTTCCGGCGATAGCCCCGCTGTCCGGTCTGGGCGTCCTCGGTGTCGAACTGTTCTTCATGATCAGCGGTTTCGTGATCCTGATGAGCGTCTGGGGCAGGGGGCTGGGCGCGTTCGCGCTCTCGCGCCTGGTGCGGCTCTTTCCCGCCTACTGGCTCAGTGTGGGCGTGGTCGCGGCGGTCTACGGGCTGACCTCGGTCACCGCTCTCGACCCCAGGCTGAGCCCGCGGGACTACCTGGTCAACCTGACCATGCTCCAGCGAGCGGTGGGCGTCCTGGACGCGAACGGCGTCTACTGGTCTCTCTGGGCCGAGCTCCGCTTCTACCTGCTGATCTCGGTTCTGGTGATCACCGGGGTGACGTTCGGGCGCTGCCTGGTCTTCATGGGCTGCTGGCTGCTGGCGGCCGGGTTCTTCGCCGCGAGCGAGAACGAGTGGGCGCAGCTGATCGTGATGCCCAGGTACGCGCCGTACTTCGTGGCGGGCATGGCCTTCTACCTGATGACCCGGTACGGGCCCCGGCTGGTTCTGTGGTGCGTGGCCGGGGTCAGCGGCGGGCTGGCGGTCAACTCGGCCCTGGAGCGGGTGGCCGGCCGGATCGAGGCGGTGGGCTACCAGGCGATGCCGGTGCCCGGCTGGGCGGTGGTGGTCACCGTGGTCGGCTTCTACGCGCTCCTGGCGCTGGTGGCGCTGGGCCGGCTGCACCGGCTGCGCGGGCGTGCCCTGGTCGTCCTGGGCGCGCTCACCTACCCCCTCTACCTCTTCCACCCGACGGTCGCGGCCGTGCTCGTGCCCGCCCTGCGGGACGTCCTGCCACCCTGGCTCACCGGACTGATCACCACGCTGGTGGCGATGGCGCTCTCCTACCTGGTGTACCGGGTGGTCGAGCGGCCGTTCCAGGAGTTCGTCAAATCCCGGCGGCGCCGGCGGGCCGTACCGGCCGCCCCGTCCGGTTCCCCGGCCCCCGCCGCGCCCGCCGCCATGCCCGGTCCCGCGCCTGTTTCCGGGTCCGGGGCCGCCTCTGGGCCGCCGTCTCCGCCTGAGATCTCCGCGGCAGGCGAAAAGGCCTATGTGCCATAACTGTCCGGCCACCGGGCATAGTGAAGGGTCTAGGGTCGGGGATACAGACGATGGAGAAACCAGTCCGAACGAACAGAGGGTGCGCATGACGGTACGGCGGGTGATGGGCATCGAGACCGAATACGGGATCTCCGTGCCCGGACAGCCGGGGGCCAACGCGATGGTGACCTCCTCCCAGGTTGTGAACGCCTATCTGGCGGCCTCGGCCGCCAGAACACGGCGGGCGCGCTGGGACTTCGAGGAGGAGAACCCGCTGCGCGACGCCCGGGGGTTCGATCTGTCCAGGGAGCTGGCCGATCAGAGCCAGCTCACGGACGAGGACCTGGGGCTGGCCAACGTGATCCTCACCAACGGGGCCCGGCTGTATGTGGATCATGCCCATCCCGAATACTCCACGCCCGAGTGCACCAATCCGCGGGCCGCGGTGATCTGGGACAAGGCGGGGGAGCGGGTCATGCACGACGCCGCGGTCCGCGCCTCGGCGATCCCGACCAACGCTCCGATCCAGCTCTACAAGAACAACACCGACAACAAGGGCGCCTCCTACGGCTGCCACGAGAACTACCTGATGAGGCGGGCCACGCCGTTCGCCGACATCGTCAGGCACCTGACGCCGTTCTTCGTCTCCCGGCAGGTCGTCACCGGCGCAGGCAAGGTCGGCATCGGCCAGGACTCGCGCGGCGAGGGCTTCCAGCTCAGCCAGCGGGCCGACTTCTTCGAGGTCGAGGTGGGGCTGGAGACCACGCTCAAGCGGCCGATCATCAACACCCGCGACGAGCCGCACGCCGACCCGGAGAAGTACCGCAGGCTGCACGTCATCATCGGCGACGCCAACATGTCGGAGATCTCGACCTACCTGAAGCTGGGCTCGACGGCGCTGGTCCTGGCCATGATCGAGGACGGTTACTTCACCCGCGACCTCGTGGTGGACAACCCCGTCCAGGCGCTGCGCGCGGTCTCCCACGACCCGACGCTGAAGTACGAGATCTCCATGCGCGACGGCCGCAGGCTCACCGCGGTCCAGCTCCAGATGGAGTACCTGGAGCTGGCGCGCAAGTACGCCGAGGAACGCAGCGGCAACGGCGTGGACGAGCCGACCAAGGACGTCCTGGACCGCTGGGAGTCGGTTCTCACCCGCCTGGCGGAGGACCCGATGCAGCTGTCACGGGAGCTCGACTGGGTGGCCAAGCTGGAGTTGCTGGAGGGGTACCGCACCCGCGACGGCCTGCCGTGGTCCCATCCCCGCCTGCAGCTCGTCGACCTCCAGTACTCCGACATCCGCCCCGACCGCGGCCTGTACAACCGGCTGGTGGCCCGCGGCCGGATGCAGCGCCTGGTGACCGAGGACGAGGTCCAGCGGGCCATCGAGGCCCCGCCCAGCGACACCCGGGCCTATTTCCGGGGCCGCTGCCTGAGCCAGTTCAGCGAGTCGGTGGCCGCCGCCTCCTGGGACTCGGTCATCTTCGACATCCCCGGTCGCGAGTCGCTGCAGCGCGTCCCGACCATGGAGCCGCTCCGCGGTACCAAGGCCCACGTGGGTGAGCTGTTCGACCGCTGCCGCACCGCCGCCGACCTGGTGACCGCCCTCACCGGCGAGCAGTGATCGTCGCCTTTGGGGGAGGCGCCCGGCCGGGCGCCTCCCCCAACTCGCGCCTTACCTGTGCGTTGAACAGTGGAAGATTCGATTCTTCGCTCATGCGTCCATCATGTGAGGCGATTTGGACCGGC
>NZ_JBSGCR010000015.1:0-11803 GCF_053601935.1 Streptosporangium sp. NPDC004631
GGGCTGGCGCTGGTGGCGGTCTGCGCGGGCCTGGTGGTCTGGTCCGACGGGGACCGGTTCTGGTGGTGCGCGGGCTGGGACACCCGGCGGCGGCGATTCGTCTACGCCTTCCACCGGGCAAGCGAACCGGACCAGGCCGCCGACCGGGTGGCCCGCCATTATGCCCGGCTACGCGCCCAGCACCCCTACCCCCACCCGTCGCAGTCCCTCCGCGCGGACCCGGTATGACCGGGGCGGAGGCCGGGATGGGGAGATCTACGCGGGGGAAGAGGGGGCGTACGGCCAGGCGGTGGGCCTGTGCGATGGCCGCGACCTGTCGGCTCGTGCCCGGCCCGTGTCCGGGCCGGGGGCCGCCTGGTGTCAGTAGGCGACGGCGCGGGGGCGGTACGGCTCGGCCAGGAAGGCGAGTTCCTTCTCGGTCAGGGCCAGGTCCACCGCGGCGACGGCGTCGTCCACGTGCTTCTCCTTGGTGGCTCCGACGATCGGGGCGGACACGCCCGGCTGCCGCAGCACCCAGGAGAGCGCCACCTGGGCGGCGGGCACCCCGCGTTCCCCGGCTACTTGTGCGACCCGGTCGAGGATCTGGCGGTCGTTGTCCGCGTCGGTGTAGAGGGCGCCGATGCGCCCGTCGCTGTCGGCGCGGACGGTGCCCTGGTCGGAGCCCGCGCGGGCGAGCAGGCCACGGGCCAGCGGGCTCCACGGAATCAGGCCCACGCCCTGGTCGGCGCAGAGCGGGATCATTTCCCGCTCCTCCTCGCGGTAGAGAAGATTCTAGTGATGCATCTCAGGCATGATGTCGTGCGGAGGTGCACATGAGCCCGTCGAATTCCCCTGTTCCCGTCGTCTCCTACGCCCGGATCTCGTCCGACATCAGGCGCGACGAACACGGCGTGCAGGATCAGCACAGGGTCAACCGCCAGACAGCCGAGCGCTACGGCTGGACCGTCGTCCACGAGTTCACCGACAACGACAAGTCGGCCGCGAAAGAGGGCGTCGTCCGTGACGACTTCGAGGCGATGCTACGCGCGATACGTGCTGGAAAGCTGCCGAACGGTGCGCCCGTTCAAGGTGTGGTGATCGTCGCGGAAGACCGGCTGGCGCGCCGCCCGGGCGACTACGAGCGCTTCGTAGAGGCGATCACCTTCCAGGACGGACGCGTGTTCGCCGACGCGCGGGGCAGCAAAGATCTTTACAGCGAGGACGTGGAGAGCATGGGGCTCTTCGGGGCCGTGATCTCCAAGATGGAGGTGCGGAAGATGCAACGTCGCATGCGCCGCTCGCATCGCTCCCGCGCGGAAGAGGGCAGACCGTCAGGAGGGCCGCGTCCCTTCGGGTGGAACGAGGACCGGCTGACCTTGAACGAGGAGGAAGCCGATCTTCTGCGGAAGGCGGCAAAAGACTTCCTCGCCGGTCGCTCGCTTCATTCGATCATCCGGGAGTGGCAGGGACTCGGCGTCAAGACCTCGCTCGGGAACGACTGGGGCGTCGCCTCGCTCAAGGTCGGGCTGAAGAACCCCCGCATCTGCGGGTTACGGGAACTCGGCGGCGAGCTCGTACGGGACGCGGGCGGCGAGCCGATCCGTGGCAAGTGGGCCGCGATCATCAGCGAGGAGGAGTGGAGCGCGATCCGGGCCGTCTTCAACGCGCGCAAGGGGCACTTCATCACTCGGAACATGGAGATCGGTAAGGCGCACTCTTCCGACTACCGAGACCCTACCTACCTGCTGTCTGCGATCGTCCGCTGCGGACGGCCACAGCCGGACGGGACCCTCTGTAACACGCCGATGCGCGTCAACGTGAGGAAGAGCGCGACGCACCACGACTACACATGCCGGAGCAAGGTGGAGGGCGGCTGCGGGAGTCTCTCCCGGCGCGGTGACCTGGTGGACGAATACGTTTCCGAAGCGGTGCTGGCGAAGCTTGAAGAAAGAGCTTTCGCCGCATCGGCCGAGACCTCCACCTGGGGTGAGGAGTCGAAACTCCAGAGCACCAAGAAGCGTCTTGAAGAGCTGACCAAGCAATGGAACGCGGAAAAGATCAGTAATGACCTGTTCTTCAAGCTCGCGCCCGGTCTGGAAAAGGAGATCGCGCGGCTTCGTGGTGAGCGGGCGAACTTCACGGCCTCCATTGAGCTACGGCAGGCACGGGCCAGTACGGACGTGGCGGAGATCCGGCGGCGGTGGCACCTGCCGGAGATGGAAGGCGGGTTCCCGATCTCCATCAAGCGTGCGTACATCCGAGAGGCGCTTCACACAGTGATCGTCCACCCTGCCGGGCGGGGACAGAGGACCTTCAACCCGGATCTCCTTCAGCCGGTGTGGCGCGAAGACTGACCCTCAGGACGTCCAGGACGTCTTGAGCTTCCAAGAGAGCTGTCGGCCTTACTTAAAGGTGACGGCTCTCTTGCTTTTCTCACCGAATACCCGGTTACAGCCGGACGTCCACGGACTCTGACGGACATCACCGGACGCCGCCGGACGTCCTCACACAACCCCTCACGAGGAACCTTGAACTGCGTGAAACCGTTCCTCGGGTGGTACAACTGATCTACGTAAGAAGTCACCGACCCTCTCACGGCACGACACAGCGAATATCTCGGCGAATTACCTCAGGCGCATATTCAATCCGGGCACAAACGTTTTATGACCACCGATGATCGTCGGAGGGCCCCGGCCCGGCGGTAGGTGTCCACACAGAGCGCGCCATTCATTCCCTCGCCGCACTCCAATCTGATCTCTCTCGCTGCCGTGCATCCCATGCCGACGGCTGTCTTCGGGCTGCCCCGGTGAAGGTGCGCGACGTCTTGTCCGTCCGGCGGGCGGTGACTCCACCCACGAGGTAAGGAGGCACCCTGAACCCTCAAACCCCCCTGTCCGCCCGGGAGTGGGGCAGACGACAAGCCGCGAGATCCCCCCGCTGGACCGACGAGAAATGGCGACGTGTCGCCACCGTGCTCGGTGTCAGCGTCGCCGAAGGGCACCCTGCCGACCCCCTGCCCGACCACACGGACGGGAGGGATGCCGCGTGAACCTGGATCACCTCTCGACCGAGACCAGGGCGGCGCTGGAGCGCGCGAGCATGCCGGACTTCGATCGGTGGCAGCGCATGGTCTACGCCACCGGTGGTTGCGCCCAACCGGTCCGGCTGCACGGTGAACGCCTGACCGTGAACGTCAGGACGGGGGAGATCCTGGATCTGTACCGGACCGCCGACGAACCTACCGGCTTCTTGCTGACGGCCTGCGGTAACCGGCGGGCCTCCCGGTGCCCGGCCTGCTCGGCGACCTACAAGGACGACACCTACCACCTGATCATTTCCGGCCTGCGCGGCGGCAAGGGCGTCCCCGAGGGCGTGGGCGCTCATCCCCGGGTGTTCGCCACCTTCACCGCTCCGTCCTTCGGTGCCGTCCACGCTCACCGCGTGGGCAAGGACGGTAAAACGCTGCCCTGCCGTCCCCGGCGTGACTCCCCGGTGTGCCCGCACGGACGGCCTGAGAGCTGCGGGGTACGCCACGAACGAGACGACTCCCGGATAGGGCAGGCGATCTGCGAGAGCTGTTACGACTACCGGGGGGCGGTGCTGTGGAACGCGCACGCGGGGGAGCTGTGGAGGCGCTTCACGCAGAGGCTCCCGGCCGTTCTGGCGCGTCTGCTGGGGGTGGCGCGGGGCCGGCTGCGCCGGGCTGTGCGTCTGTCGTATGCCAAGGTCGCCGAGTACCAGGCGCGGGGCCTGGTCCACTTTCACGCCGTGATCCGGCTCGACGGACCTGAGGGTCCCACCGACCGGCCGCCGGACTGGGCGACCGTCGTACTCCTCGATCAGGCGATCCGCGAAGCGGCCGGACAGGTCGTCGTCCCGGCGTCGGAGGGGCCGACCCCGGTCCTGCTGCGGTGGGGCGATCAGCTCGACGTCCGGCCGGTGTACGTCTCCGCCGACGTGGACGGGGTCAGCGATCAACAGGTGGCGGCCTACGTCGCCAAGTACGCGACCAAGGGGGCGGAGTCCGCGGGGACGGTGGACCGCCCGATCCGCCGAGCGGAGGACATCGCCGGACTGGCCGTGACCGAGCACGCCCGGCGCATGATCCTCACCTGCTTCGCACTGGGCCGCCTGCCGGAATACCGGAACCTTCCGCTGCGGCAGTGGGCGCACATGCTCGGCTACCGGGGCCACTTCTTGACCAAGAGCCGCCGCTACTCCATCACCCTGGGCGACCTACGACAGGTACGCGCCGACTACCGGGCCGAGCAAGCCCGCTCGATCCTCGGTCTGCCCGCCCCGGACGGAGAGGAGACGATCACACTGTCCCAGTGGCGCTACGCCGGAAACGGCCTGCGGCACGGGGAAGCCCTGTGGGCCGAACTCGCCCGGCAACGCATCACCACCGGTCGTCGGATCGCCCGTGAACGAGAGCAGCCGGAACCTGGCTGACCGAAGAGGCGTGTCCCCGGGCGGAGTGGTGCGGCCGGCGGAATGCCGAAGGCACCCGAAGGGTGAGCGAGGCGAGTTCGGCCGGCGGCATCACGGCCGGTTTCATCGCCCCCTTGCCCGACCGCGACGGCCGCCCGGCTCTGATTAGGATCACGCGGTATGGAGACGTGCGGAGTGCTGTACGTGGTCGCGTGTGCCGCTCCGGCGGCGGCTGACCTCGCCCGCCTGGTGGTGCTCGCTCAGGCGGAGGGCTGGCAGGTGCACGTGGTCACCACGCCCATGGGCACCCGCTTCGTCGATGCCGACGAGTTGGAGCGGCTGACCGGGGATCGGGTGCGCAGCACGTACCGCATGCCGGGTGAGCCGAAGGGGCTGCCACCGGCCGATGCGGTGGTGGTGGCTCCGGCGACGTTCAACACCATCAACAAGTGGGCCGGTGGGCTGGCGGACACGTTCGCGGTCGGCCTGCTGTGTGAGGTGACGGGGTCTGGCGTTCCCATCGTCGCCGTCCCTCTGCTGAAAGACGCGCTGGCTCGGCATCTCGCCTTCGGCCGGAGCCTGGAGACGCTGCGAGAGATGGGCGTCCGGGTGCTGTTCGATCCCGATGCGCCGTCACATGCCCGCATGCCATCCTGGGAACAGATCATTCAGGAACTGCGCAGCGCTGTCGGGGGACGACACTCACAGGGGTGATGGTGTGGATGCCCGTAAGGACATCGGTCAGCGGATCGCGCGGGCACGCCGTCGCCGTGGCCTGTCACAGGCCGTTCTCGCGGGACTGATCGGTCGTTCGGAGAGCTGGCTGAGCCAGGTCGAGCGCGGGCAACGCAAGGTGGACAGCCACAGCGTGATCAACGCCCTGGGCGAGATCCTCGGCTTGGCCGCCCATGACCTCACCACCGCGAAAACGGACACCACGATGCGCTACCAGGCAGCGTTCGCCATCCGTCACGCCATGATGGGTTACGACGGCCTGTCCTCGCTGATCGACCCACGGCAGGTGGAAGGCTCACCGGAGAGCTTCGTCTGGCTGCGTCACGAAATCCGCCGGGTGAACCGGCTCTACCAGGCGACCCAGTATGACGAGGTGGGCAGACGCCTGCCAGGGCTCATCGTGGCGACCGAACTTGGCAGCCGCCATGCCCCGGCGCGCCGGCGCCGGACCTACCAGACACTTCGTTCGCTGACCTACCACTGCGCCACGACCACGCTGCGGCGCGTCGGAGAACCCGACCTCGCCTGGCTGGCCGCTGACCGATCGCTGGCCGCAGCCGAAGAGGCCGAACGACCGTTGCTGGCCGCCGTGAGCGCCTATCGTCTCGGCTACGTGCTCGTCCGTCTCCGCGAGCCGGACGCGGCACTTGGGCTCGTGCTCCGCGTGGCGGATGCCCTACACCGCTCCGTCCGCCATGGTGACCCTCGATCGCTGTCGATGCTCGGCGGGCTGTACCTGGTCGCGGTCACGGCCGCCGCTGCCCAGCATGACCAGACGGCCGTAGGCGCTTTTCTCACCCAGGCTCGCCGGGTCGCCGAACGCCTCGGCGGGGATCGCAACGACTTCTGGAGCGCTTTCGGGCTGACCAACGTCACCATTCACGAGGTGTCCGCGGCGGTGGAGTCGGGAGACGCACATCAGGCCATCGCGAAGGCGGAAACGCTCGATGTTGAGGTCATGGCCCCGGGCCTGGTCGGGCGTCGTGCACAGGTCCACCTGGATCTCGCGCGGGCGTACGCCATTCAGCGCAAGGACGCCGCGTCGGTGAACATGCTCCTCCTGGCCGAACAACTCTCTCCCGAACTCGTCCGTTACGGGGGGCGTACCCGTGACCTGCTGACTCAGCTCCTCAAGCGTGAGCATCGGGCCAGCACACCGCAACTCCGGGGCCTGGCCACACGAGCGGGCATCGCCTGATGCGGTGACGCACCGACCCGCACAAAAGTGCGGGTTCTTCACCTCCACTGCGGTACGGGTCCGGCCCTTGGCACGAACCTACGGTTCTTCCTGGCGTGCAGCCGCCACCCATAGCAGGCCACCGCGAGGAGGGAAGTCCGGGTCATGCCAGTACCACGCGCGTACGGCGCGAAACGTCGCACCCCGTCATCCCCGATCTTGCGGAAGCCGGGCCAGGCGCATTGTCCGCGAGGTTAGCGAGGGCAGTAACGGCGGACCTGCCGGAACGACGCCATCGTCCGGCAGGTCCTTGACCGCACTCTGGAGGTGCGATCCGTGGATCACTCTAAAGCCATCCGTCCCCGTCTTGGCGAGGGGGAGGTGGAGCGTCAGGATCGGGCGTTGACGGTGGTGCAGCGGCTCTTGCGGGAGCGGGGGATCCGTTCCCGGTGTCATCACACCATCAGTCTGGGCCTGTCGGCCGTTCGTGAAGGTGGGGCCGCATGCACCGATGGGGCCTCCTCGGTAATCGCGTCGGCGTCCGGGCCGTCGTTCTGGCTGGAGCGGTTCCCGCCGGAGCTGGCGGTGACCGGTCCGCAGGGGTGGCCTGAGGCCACCGTGACCATCGGGGTGCGTTCCGGTGCCTACCTGCTGTCCCTGCGTAACGGGCCGGACCTTCAGAAAGTCGCGCGGGCGGAGCCGGAGAAGGTGGCGAGCTTGATCGCCGGGGCGCTGGGGGTGGCGCGGTGAGGGGAGAGCGGGAGCGGGCAGGCATGGCTCCGTATCCGCCGTCCCGGACGTCTGGTCCGGTGTCGCCGGTGTCGTCGTATGACTGTCCGGCGGTGCGGGCGGCCGAATGTCTGCGGTCGGCTCTGGCCCGGCAGGGGATCGACTGCGATGTTCATGGCGGCTACGGGCTGGCGCTGGTGTCGGTCTGGACGGGCCTGATCGTGTGGTGCAACGGCGACCGGTACTGGTGGTGCGCGGGCTGGCTCGTCCGGGAGCGGCGCCCGGCGTACGCCTCGGCCCGGTGCGGCGACCCCGAACAGGCGGCGTTGCGGGTGGTCCGCCGGTACGCCCGGCTGCGTGAGGTGCATCCCCCGGCGCCGAAGTTGAGCGCGGGCCCGGTGTGAGCGCGGCGGAGGGGGTCTGTGTCCGGCCCGCGAGGGAGTTGCGCTCCGGGTGGGGCCTGCTGCTGGCCTACGAACAGAGCGTTCCGTTCCGGCTGGCTCCGGTGCGGGCGCAGGACTGGGAGGCGGCTTCGGAGGGCCGGGGTGGGTGTGGGGGCGGGTGGGTGACCAGCTGCCGCTCACCGGCGGCACCGGGCGGCCCGGCGGCCAGGTGACGGTCTTCTGCGAGCTGCCTGGCGGGGCCTCTCTGATCACCTCCGTGGGCGTTGAGGTGCCGGTGGTGCTCCGCCCGGAACCCCCACCACCACGGCCCACTCCCTGAAGGCGGGTGCGGCGGCGCGGTCTTCCCCGGTTTCCCGCGTCGCCGCACCTTTCGGCCCCGGTCCCTTGCGCAGGAGGGGCCGGGGCCTTCTCGGTACCAGGCGCTACGGGCGGTAACGCGTGCGGTAGCGGTGGGGCCTGTCTGAATGGCCGAAGGCCACCCGCAGGGCGCCCGTCAAGGGCTGTTCTGCCGGCGCCACCGCGACGGAAAGCCGATCTTGATCGGGTTCGCGGCTTCAGTAAACGATCGTGCGGAGAAGAAGAGAAAGTTGAGAAACACCGTGCTCAAAGCGGGCGTGGCCGTCGTGATGGCGCTGCTGGCCTCGACCGGGTGCGCAGACACTCCGGGGACCTCCCTGACCAAGCGGGAGGCGATGACGATCGTGAACGGCTACCTTCGGCAGACGTTCCAGGCGCTACCTGTCAAGATCGCCCAAACCTACCCGCTGGAGGACGTCTCCTCCTGCATCTCCTTCGACCGCAGGTCCACCCCCACCGGGCAGATCACGCCGGGGGTGGAGCACGTGACGGAGGTCATGGGACGGCGGAAGGGGCGCTGGTACCTGTCGGCCGTGGCGGAGTACTGGAGCTCCCGGCAGGCCACGGTGAGGTGGCAGGGAGACCACAGTGTGGAGATCCGCCCGTTCGGCGACCACTACCGGCTGCACCTCAACTACACCCCGCCCCCGGACGGGGGGCAGGTGAGCGTGATGGGCGGTCTGGACGATTGCATCTGGCCGGACGGCACCCCACCGCCTGAACACAGATGATCTTTCGGCAACTCGTGAGCCTCGTCATCACGTGATGGCGGGGCTCTTGCTGTGTCTGAAGGTCCGGGCGGCGGCGCGTACCGGGGGCGGCGGGTTCGTTTGGCTGCGGCGGGTGCCCGGGTCGGCGGGCGGCGGGCTTACGCCGTGCCGTCCCGGCTGGCGCGGGCCGGGACCGGCCCCCAGGCCGCATGCCCGGCCCGCTGGCCGTGCCGGGACGGCACGGCGTGTCCCGCCGTACGACGGCGCGAAGCGCCGCCGCCTCACCACCGGCTAAAAGACACCCGCTTTAGGAGAGCGGTGGCCGTGCGGCCAGCTTATGGGCTTTGAGCTGCGCAAACGGTTCGTACAGCCTGCGCCATCTATGAGATCATCCCGTGCATGTCCCGCATCCGTCGAGTGGGGTCGTCAGCAGGATGACCATCCGCTTTCAACCGGACCGATCGCCCTGCTCGACTGATCAAGACTGTGGTCAGGCGTGTGTGGGCGGTGGCGTAGATGTGTCGACGCGTGGGGGTGCTGCTGCCAGCACTGTTGTCACCTCAGCCATAGTTATCCGGTGGCAAGCCGACCCGGAGCGCAGGGCCGCCAGGCCCGAGCACCGGAAGCGGTGCGGCAGTCTCTTGTGATCTCACGGCAGCCGATATGTGAATTGCTATGTGTTGTCACGCTCTGTGGGAGGACAATACGGGGATGACGGCTCGGCGGTGGGTTCTGGTGGGAACGGCTGTGCTGGTGGCCGGTGTGGCCGTGATGCTGGTCTGGCTGCGGTGGGAGAGCGCGAACAAGGTCGCAACGGCGGTGTCGGCGCTGGCGGGGCTGGCGGCGGTCGGGGTGGCGGTATGGGCGAGCTGGCCGGTGGTCTCGGCCGGTGGCGGCCGGGTGCGTGTCAGGAAGACGGGGGCGGCGACGGCTTCAGGGGCGGGGGATGCGAACACCGGTGTGGTGGGCAGGTCCGGAGCTGTGCCCGGAGATTTGGTGGTGGACGGAAGCGGGGACGCCAAGGCGTCGGGTGAGGGCGATGCCAACTCCGGTATCCGGTTGAGCTGACGCCGTTCGAAGGGCGGGCGCAGGTATGGACGGCGGGCGCTGGAAGGGCGGTGTCCGGGAGAGCGGGACGGCGTCGGCCGAGTCCGGCGGGTATGCCAACACCGGTATCCATATCGGGGATGTCTATCGGGAGCCGGTGGCGCGGTCGGCGTACCTGGAACAGGTTGAGCAGATCTTCCCGTGGAGGTTGGAGGGCCGCTCTGCGGAGTTGGCCGAGCTGGCGGCATTCTGCTCGGGTGAGGGCGGGCCGGGTTATGTGTGGTGGCAGGGGCTGGCGTGGGCGGGCAAGTCGGCGTTGATGGCGACGTTGGTGTTGCATCCTCCGGCAGGAGCGCGGGTGGTGTCGTTCTTCATCACGGCCCGGTATGCGGGACAGAGTGATCGTCAGGCGTTCTTGGATGTGGTGTTACCGCAGTTGGCGGAGCTGCTGGGACAGTCGCTGCCGCCGTTGCTGGGGGCCTCGACGCAGCAGGGGTGGTTCAACCGGTTGTTGAAGGAGGCCGCTCGCGCGTGCGCGCAGGCCGGTGAGCGGCTGGTGTTGGTGGTGGATGGGCTGGACGAGGACCTGGGGGTGACGGTCGGGCCGGGGGCGCACAGCATCGCGGCGTTGCTACCGCCGGTGGTGGCGGAGGGGTTGCGGGTGGTGGTGGCCGGGCGCCCCAATCCCCCAGTGCCCTCAGATGTGCCGGTGGGGCATCCGTTGCGGGATACGCGGATCGTGCGGGTGTTGACGCCGTCGCCTGCGGCGCAGGTCATCCGTGATGACGCCGAGCGCGAGCTGGAGCATGTGCTGCACGGGGATGCCGCCGGGCGTGAGTTGTTGGGGCTGCTAGTGGCCGCAGGTGGCGGTTTGAGCGTCGAGGATCTGGCGGAGCTGACCGAGTCGCCGATGGGTGTGGTGCGCAAGTGGTTGCACGCGGTATCGGGGCGGACATTTACCGGCCGGGAGAGCCAATGGCGGCCGGGCACGGGGGCGCGGGTGTTCGTGCTGGCGCACGAGGAGCTTCACGCCGCCGCGGTGGAGTCGCTGGGGGCACAGACGCTGTCGGGATGTCGCGACCGCATTCATGCCTGGGCGCAGGGTTATCGGGATCGGGGGTGGCCGGCCGAGACGCCGGAGTATCTGCTGAGCGGGTACCACCGAATGCTTCTGGCGGCCGGTGATTTAGTACAGCTAGTGGAGTGTGCCATCGATCAGGCGCGACTTGATCGGATGCTGGATCGCAGCGGGGGGGATGGTGCGGCGCTAGTAGAAGTAATAACCTGCCAGAGAGTGATCTGCGGTCAAGACAATCCGGATCTTTATGCGTTGCTGCTGCTCGCACATACTCGTGAGTTTTTAGCTGATCGCAACGCCCATATTCCTCCTAAGCTGCCAGCAGTTTGGGCCCGATTAGGGAATCCGATCCGCGGGGAGGCATTAGCCCGCTCCATCACTGACCCCGGCCCCCAGGCGCAGGCTCTGAACGGGCTGGCCGCAGTCTTAATTAAGGCTGGTGAGATCGATCACGCCCTCCGTCTCGCCCACGACGTCGAAGTCGCCGCCCGCTCCATCGCTCACCCCACCCTCCAGGTGCGCGCTCTGAGTGAACTAGTAGCAGTCTTAATTAAGGCTGGTGAGATCGATCACGCCCTCCGTCTCGCCCACGACGTCGAAGTCGCCGCCCGCTCCGTCGCTGACCTTACCTTCCGGGCACGGGCTCTGAACGGGCTGGTCGCAGTCTTAATTAAGGCTGGTGAGATCGATCACGCTCTCCGTCTCGCCCACGACGTCGAAACCATCGCCCGCTCCACCCCCTACACCACTTTTCATGTGGACGTCCTGAGCGAACTGGCCGCAGTCCTGGCTGAAGCCGGTGAAATTGACCACGCCCTCCGTCTTACCCACGACGTCAAAGCCGTCGCCCGTTCTACCCTCCACCCCGGCTCCCGAGCATGGGCCCTAAGTGAACTGGTCGTAATTCTAATTAAGGCTGGTGAGATCGACCAAGCCCTCCACTTAGCCCACGATGCCGAAACCACCACCCGCTCCATCACCCACCCTGACTTCCAGGTGGGGATCCTAAACAAGCTGGTCGCAGCTCTGGCTGAAGCCGGTGAAATTGACCACGCCCTCCGTCTCGCCCACGACGTCGAAACCATCGCCCGCTCCATCACCCACCCGAACTCCCAGGTGGGGATCCTAAACAAGCTGGTCTCAGTTCTGGCCGAGG
>NZ_JBSGCR010000015.1:11900-12584 GCF_053601935.1 Streptosporangium sp. NPDC004631
AGGCTGGTGAGATCGATCACGCCCTCCGCTTAGCCCACGACGTCGAAACCATCGCCCGCTCCATCACCGACCCCGGCACCCAAGCGCGAACCTTGAGCGAACTGGTCGCAGCTCTGGCCGAGGCTGGTGAGATCGATCACGCCCTCCGCTTAGCCCACGACGTCGAAACCATCGCCCGCTCCATCACCGACCCCGGCACCCAAGCGCGAACCTTGAACAAGCTGGTCGCAGCTCTGGCTGAAGCTGGTGAGATCGATCACGCCCTCCGCTTAGCCCACGACGTTGAAATCGCTACTCGCTCTACCCCCGACCCCGACACCCAGATGGAGGCCCTGAGCAAACTGGTCTCAGTTCTGGCCGAAGTTGGTGAGATCGACCGTGCCCACACCATTGCCCGCTCCATCACCGACCCCGACACTCAAGCGCGAACCTTGAGTGAACTGGTCTCAGTTCTGGCCGAAGTTGGTGAGATCGACCGTGCCCACACCATTGCCCGCTCCATCACTGACTTCGACTCTCAGACAATGGCCTTGAGTGAACTGGTCTCAGTTCTGGCCGAAGTTGGTGAGATCGACCGTGCCCACACCATTGCCCGCTCCATCACCAGCCCTACCTTCCAGGCGGCGGCCCTGAGTGAACTGGTCTCAGTTCTGGCCGAGGCTGGTGAGATCGATCGCGCCCTCC
>NZ_JBSGCR010000015.1:12683-87840 GCF_053601935.1 Streptosporangium sp. NPDC004631
CGCTTAGCCCACGATGTCGAGATCACCGCCCTCTCCATCACCGACCCCACCTTCCGGGTGGTAGCCCTGAGTGAACTGGTCTCAGTTCTGGCCGAGGCTGGTGAGATCGATCGCGCCCTCCGCTTAGCCCACGATGTCGAGATCACCGCCCTCTCCATCACCGACCCCACCTTCCGGGTGGTAGCCCTGAGTGAACTGGTCTCAGTTCTGGCCGAAGTTGGTGAGATCGACCGTGCCCACACCATTGCCCGCTCCATCACCAGCCCTACCTTCCAGGCGAAGGCCCTGAGCAAACTGGTCTCAGTTCTGGCCGAGGCTGGTGAGATCGATCGCGCCCTCCGCTTAGCCCACGATGTCGAGATCACCGCCCTCTCCATCACCGATGATGACTCCCAGGTGGAGACTCTGAGCAATTTAGTCTCAGTTCTGGCCGAAGTTGGTGAGATCGACCGTGCCCACACCATTGCCCGCTCCATCACCAGCCCTACCTTCCAGGCGGCGGCCCTGAGTGAACTGGTCTCAGTTCTGGCCGAAGTTGGTGAGATCGACCGTGCCCACACCATTGCCCGCTCTATCACCGACCCCCACTCTCAGGCGCAAGCTGCCGTCGGGATTGTCGAGAGTGTCGGTAGTGATATTCCGCGTTGGTTACTGGCCTGGGCTTTAACCATCGCTCGATCAAATGATCTACTGGTGAGGCTTGCGTGCGTCGAACCGCTGGCGGTAATTCGTTTGGCCCACCTGCTACATCCCGATGACGTGGAAGCAGACAAGCCCATTAATGATGAGCACCCGGGGTAATCAGTGGCAGCCCGACCCGCACCGCAGGGCCACCAATGCCCGAGGAACAGAAACGGGGCGGCGTAGAGCCTTGTGGGAGATCATCGTGACTGCCGGAAGCCTTTCCCGGCTCAAGTATTTGCCCGGTAGACATCAGCGCGTGGGCGGCGCGGCCGCGACCGGCCGAAGAGCCGCAGCGCGGTCGGCGACTGCCCGACGCGCGGCGAGACGCCGAAGGCGGCTCGCCTTTAAAGACGGGTAGATAAGTTTCTTTCGATCTTGGTCTGAGTGTTGTCAGGCGCTCTGGGCTGCGGGTGTTGCGCTGGTCCAGACGCGTTCGAAGCTGTTGAGGTAGGTGGTGGCGGTGCTGTTGGGGTCGTTGCCGGTGAGGTAGATGACGGGGGCTTCGGGGGCTCGGGTGCCGTAGGCGTGGAGGTTGACCAGCAGGTCGTTGTCGGCGCGGTAGATGGAGTTGTACAGGATCGTGTCGTGGAGCCGGATCTCGATCCCGTCGATGTCGCCGAGGGGGCGGTAGAGGGTGAGGGCGTTCCTGGTCCGGGAGATCATGACGTCGGCTCCGACGCCTTCGTCGGTTCCGCGGGTGGCGACGTGGGGGCTGGTGGGGTCGCCGAGCAGGATGCGCACTCGTGCTCCGGCGGCTGCTTTCTGGGTCAGGATGCGGAGGAGGCCGGCGTCTTCGGCGAGGAACAGGCCGCTGTAGACGAGAATGCCGATCTCGGTCTGCGCGGATTCGAAGAAGGTGCGCCAGATGTCGGCGGGTACGGTCCAGCGGTGTGGGTAGACGGCTTTGATCTCGGTCGGTGATCCCTGGCGGCGGGTGCTTTCGGGCCATAGGTCGTTTTCGTCGGCGTGGAGGAGGTCGGCGACGGCGAGGCGGTGGCGTGGGTGTGGGGTGCGGCCGGCCAGCCAGCGGGTGACGGTTTTGGGGTCGACGGTCAGGTGGGTGGCCACGTCGAGGGGTTGCAGGCGGGCGCGGATGAGGGCGTGGCGGAGGTTTTCGTTCACGGGTCGGTTCCCTCCCGGAGCAGGTCGGTACCGGCGACGCTAACATAAGACGTCCCTAGACGTCCCTCAAGTCGTGGTGCCCGTGTCCGCTCCTGGACAGAAAACTCGCTGGCACCGAGCCCGGCACCCCCGCCGGGCTCCTGTGAGCCGACAGGAGCACCCACCCATGTCCAGAGAGAAGATCCTCGCCCACCAGCAAGACCTGCTGACCAAGCTGCGCGGCCACCTCACCCCGCTGTACGTACCGACCTTCCTGACGGCCGACCACAACGGCCAGCCCTGCCTGAAGATCACCGACCACAACGCCCGCACCCGCCGCGTCTACGTCCAGGTCGTCTTCTACTGGTTCTACTGGGGCGACCAGCCCGACGAGCGCACCTCCACCATCCACCTGCCGATGGCCGCCGAGGACATCGCCGCAGCGGTCCGGCGTGGCTGGCGCGAGGGCGAGCAGGGCACGCTCAGCATCAACCTGGGCAACATCCACGGTGCGCACGGCCGCTGACGACGGATGACCGACGACACCGACGGGTGGCTGACCGGCAGGCGCATCTACGACCGGATCGCCGAACGGCTCCGCTCACAGATCACTGCCGGTCACTACCCTCCGGCCGGCACCCTGCCCTCGGAGGCTGCGCTGGCCCAGCGTTTCCACGTGGCCCGCAGCACCGTCCGGCGCGCGCTGGCCGTTCTGGAGGCCGAAGGGATGATCGACACGATGCCCGGCGCGGGACGCCGGGTGAAGAGTCCTGAGCGCCGGGCCGCGCTGTACCGCTACCAAGCGATCGCCGCCAGCCTGCGCGAACAGATCAGCACCGGTGCTCTACCGGCGGGGGCGGCGTTGCCGAGCGAGAGCGCGCTGCGGCGGCAATACAGGGCGTCACGCAACACCGTCCGGCAGGCCCTGGCCGAGCTGGAGGGCGAAGGGCTGATCGTGACAAAGCATGGCAAGGGTCGCTTCGTCCGCCCTGTGGGGCTTTGAGACGTCTTAGGACGTCTGGCGTCATCTCTGGAAGGGTTCGAAAGACGGTTTCTATGGTGAAGCGCATGGGACAAGCCGAATGGGCTCATGACCTGGCCCGGCAACTGCTGGAAGAACCGCTGCCGCGCCGGTGGGCGCACACCCAGGGAGTGGCCGCGCGGGCGGTGTCGCTGGCGCCGATCCTCGGCGCGGAGGCCGACCTGCTGACCGCGGCGGCCTGGCTGCACGACATCGGATACTCCCCGGCACTGGTCGACACGGGTTCCCACGCGCTGGACGGCGCCCGCTACCTGCGCGACGTCCACCGGGCCGATGACACGATCGCCCGGCTGGTGGCTCATCACACGTGCGCCGAATACGAGGCGGCCGAGCGTGGCCTGCTGGACGTGCTGAACGCCGAGTTCGACAAGGAACGCCCCGAGCTGGTCGAGGCGCTGACCTACTGCGATATGACCACCAGCCCGGATGGTCTGCCGGTCGAGGCGGAGGCCCGGCTGCTGGAGATCCATTCTCGGTACGGCCCGGAGCATCTGGTCAGCCGGTCGATCACTAAGGCAACTCCGTGTATCACTGCGGCTGTACACGCCGTACAGGCCGCCCTGGACGCGGGGCAGTGAACGTTACGCCGGGCTGGCGTGGGCGGCCAGGATGCGCCAGCCGTGCTCGTCGGTGTGGACCCAGGTGCGGGTGTAGCGCAGCCGCGAGGCGAACGGCTCTCCCGCGAACGTGCCCTCCAGCAGGCCCAGGAAGCAGGTGACGCCGGTGGTGCCCGCCACAACCACGGTGAGATCCTCCTGGACGAGCTTGGTCATCACCTGTCGGCGGGAGCGGTGGTTGTCCAGGTCGAGCTGCTTGGCCTGCGGGTAGCAGGCACCGTCCGGCGGGCCGGTGAAGACAAGCCGCTCGTCCAGCAGCCGGTCGAGTTCCTCGACATCTCCGGCAAGCATCGCCACCTGCAAGCGACGTTCGGCCTCATATAGCTCATCGGTGAGGGTGCGCTCGGCCATGAGACAACCTTTCGGGGGAGGGGGCGTGCGAGTGCCTCACACTGTCATGCTGCTTGTCTGCGTGAGAACGTTCACCCGATGTGTGGCTCGGCCGTGCCACCGAGGAAGTGGCCGAGCCGTAGCCGCATCGAGTGGTCCATGGTCAGCGAGGCGATCTTGTCACGCGGCATCCAGCGGACTTCGCGGGACTCGTTGCTCGGAGTCGGCTCACCCCTGACGGGGCGGGCGGTGAGGACGATGGAGAACTCCTGGCGGGCTTCGCCGTCGGAGGTGTAGAGGATCACATGTTTGGGGTCGGTGTAGGTGCCGGCCAGGCCGGTGATCTCGCACGTGATGCCGGTCTCCTCGGCCGTCTCCCGGATCGCGGCCTGGGGCAGGGATTCGCCGAGGTCGACGGCGCCGCCGGGGACGGCCCAGTTGTCGTTGTCGGTGCGGCGGATCATCAGGATGTCGCCGACGTCGTTGACGACGACGACGTTGACCGAGGGGACGAGACTGTTGGGTACGGGGGCGGCGGGGTCGTCGTAGAAGTCGATCCGGCGGGCCGTCATGGGTCAGGACTCTACCGGGACGGCCTGGTTCCAGACGGCTTCGAAGCTGGTGGCGTAGGTGGCCACCATGGTGCCGCCGGGCACTTTGCGCAGGTGCATCACCGGGGCGTTGGCCGCGAAGGTGCCGTAGACGTGGCTGTTGACCATGAGTTGGTCATCGGCGCGGTAGAGGGAGTTGTACAGCACGGTGTGATGGAACCGGATCTCCACATTCTCATGCCGGCGCAGCGACCGGTAGAACACGAGCGCGGTCTTGATCTGGGCGGCCATGCCGTCGTCGATGCCCTCATCGAGGCCGCGCTGGGCGACCTCGGGTGAGTCGGGGTCACCGAGCAGGATCCGTACCTTCACTCCGGCGTCGGCTTTCTCGGCGAAGGTGCGCACGATGCCGGTGTCTTGGGCGATGAAGATGCCGCTGTAGACCAGAATGTCGATCTTTTCCTGGGCGGTCGAAAAGAGTCGTCCCCAGGCGTCCTTGGGTACGGCCCAGCGGTGCGGGTAGACGGTGACGATCTCGGTCTCGGAGATAGCAACGGTCTGGGCGGGGGTAAGCGCGTCCGGCCACAGGTACCCCTCCTCCACGCCGAGGAGCTTGGCGACCGTGAATCGGTGCTTTCGGTACGGTATGCGGCCCTGGGTGATCCACCGCTCCACGGTCTTGGCATCGACCTGGACGGCTTCGGCCAGCGCGTCGACAGTGGTGCCGTGTTCGAGAAGGGCTATCCGTAACCGCTCGTTCGCCATCTCACCTGCCTGTCAGCGGGGACGTCCAGGGACGGGGCAATCGTAGACCGGACGTCTGCTACATGTCCCATCCTGTAGTGATCACGTCCTGGCTCTTCGTCGCACTCTCGGTATCGCAAGGCATCACCGGCAGCGACGAGAGGAGCAACAGCAGTGATCAACGACAACCGGCCGATCGACGAGGCCCCCGCGTGCGAGTGCGGCGCGGTTCTGGAGGAGGGACGGTTCCTGTGCCGCAAGTGCCGGGCACGGGACCGGTGGGTTCGCCGTCAGGTGGCCCGGCGCAGGACGGCCAACCGGCGGCGCGGTCAGGTGCGGCGTCCGGCCAACCGCCCCTACGGCACCGCCGAGGCGGGGGTGATCTGGACGTGACCACGACCATGATCCCGCTGATCGTCGGCCTGGTGCTGGGCCTGACGGTGTTCGTCGGCTACGTGTTGGTGCTGGTCGGGATGCGCCAGGAGGACCGGCGGATGCAGCTCGGTGCGACGCCCCCGAGCCGTGCGGCGGGCCTGGCCCGGCGGGTCACCGGCTGCCACGTGCGCGGGTGAGCGCGCTACTCATCGGAGAGCTTCGACTCCACCCGTTCCAGCCGGGCCGACAGGTCGCGCAGCGTGGCGCGGATCTCGGCCAGCTCATCGGAGGCCGGCGGGGCGGGGGCTGCGTCCTCGCGGACGAACACGCCCTTGCCCTGCTGGCCGATGACCAGTCCTTCGTTGCGTAGTACTCCGACGGCGAGTTTCACCACGCTCAGCGAGGCGTCGTAGGCGGTCGCGAGCTGGGTGGTGGAGGGCAGCGCCTCACCGGGCGCGAGGGTTCCGCGCCGAATCTGGTCGCGTAGGTCGTCGGCGATCTGCAGGTAGCCGGGCCGCCCGGTGTTCTTGACCATCCGCCCTCTTCTTCGGTCGTGAGTGCCTCTAGTTCAGCACAGACACGCGACCAGGCCAACCATGAGAACGTTGACATCCACGCCAACTAGGTTGACTATGTTGACTGAGACGAACAAGGAGGTTCATCCATGCGCACTATCCCAATCCCCGTCGACACCCACCGGCTCCGCTTCACCTGCGTCAAAGCCGCCCGCCCCCGCGTCATCGACCAGGACACCGGCAAGATCAAGACCGACAAGGACGGCAACAAGGTCTACGAATCCGTCCTGCTCGCCGAGGACGAGTTCGGCCGGATCGAACTGGTCAAGGTCGGAACCTCCGGAGAACCGCCCATCACACCCGGCCAGGATGTCGTGCCGACCGCCATGGTCGGCTACGTCTGGGAGATCCCCAGCAACGGCACCACCCGCTGGGGCATCAGCTACAAGGCCGCCTCCATCGTCCCCGTCTCCGGCAAGCCCGGTGGGGGCAGCGATGGCTGATCTCCTACGGCTGCTGATCGTCCTGGCCTGTACAACGGCCGTGCTGGGGGCCTGGGAACGCCTGCACCACCGGTCGTTCTGGCTGGCGGCTGGCTACCCGCTCACCGCGATCGGCGTCCTGGTGAGCTGGCGCAAGGTCGCCCTCGGCTGCGGACTGACCAAGAAACGCGCCCGCTGGGCCTTCACCCTCACCCCCGGTGCGCTCATCTCAACCGGCGCGGTGAAGGTACGGCGCCGCTTCCGCCGGGTCGCCGTCGACACCACCCCCTGGATGCGATGGCCATTGCCCACCCGGCACGGCTGGCGCGTCACCGTCCACCTGCTGGAAGGACAGATCCCCGACGACTACGCCCAAGTCGCCGAACGCCTCGCGCACTCCTGGGGCGTGCACGCCGTCCGGGTGTCGTCCCCGCGTCCCGGACGCATCGTCCTGGCCGTGACCATCCGAGATCCACTGGTGCGGGTCGACCGGCTACCGCCGTCGGAGGAACTGCTCAAGGTAACGGTGGGCAGGTTGGAGACCGGTAAACCGTGGGTGGTCGACTTCCGGACCGTGCCGCACTGGCTCAACGCCGGAGCCACACAGTCCGGCAAGTCCAACCTCGCCAACGCCCTGATCGTCGGCCTGGCCCCGCAACCGGTGGCACTGGTCGGCTTCGACCTCAAGGGCGGGGTGGAGTTCACCCCCTACAGCCCGCGGCTGTCGGCGCTGGCCACCTCTCGCGCCGAGTCGGCCGGGCTGCTCGATGACCTGGTGGCGCTCATGCTGGAGCGGATGAGCCTGTGCCGCACGGCGGGCGCCCGCAACATCTGGCAGCTTCCCCCGGCCGTGCGGCCGGTGCCGGTCGTGGTCCTGGTCGATGAGCTGGCCGAGCTGTACCTGATGGCCGACAAGAGCGAGAAAGACGAGATCGCCAAGACGTCCACGGCGCTGTTGCGGGTGGCCCAGCTCGGACGGGCGTTCGGGATCTACCTCTTCTGCTGCGGCCAGCGCATCGGCTCCGACCTCGGCCCGGGGGTTACGGCCCTGCGTGCGCAGTGCTCGGGCCGGATCTGCCATCGGGTCAACGATCCGGAGACCGCGACCATGACTCTCGGCGATCTCGATCCGGCCGCGTTGGTCTCGGCTCGCGCCATCGCCTCCGAGACACCGGGAGTGGCGATCGTGGCCTCCCAGGATGGCCAGTGGTACCGGGCACGCTCCTTCCACATCTCCGAGGCCGCCGCCGAACACGCCGCCCGAATGTACGCCGATCTCACCCCGTCCTGGACGGAGATCACCGCCCATGCTCCGACGACCGCGTTCGACTCCGCCGACCTGAACGAACTCCTCACCGCCTGACTCACTCGAAAGGGGGACACGATGCGACGCCTCATCCGCCGGCTGCTGGACGCCGGGTCGATCCTGGCCCTGGCCGCGATCGCGGGTGCCGGATCGTTCACCCACATCCGCGACACCTCCGCCGAAAACGGCCAGACCGGCTGGATGGCCTGGGCGGTGGCGGTGTGCGTCGACCTGACCTGTGTCATGGCCGCCCGCGAACGCCAGCGCGACAAGCACACCGGACGCGTCCGGGATGGCTGGATCTCCTGGCCCACCCTCGTCCTGGTCGCCGGGATCGTCCTGTCCCTGGCCGCCAACCTGAACCAGGCCAACCCCACCACATGGGGATGGATCACCGCCGCGACCCCGGCCGGGGCGTTCCTCGTCGCGGTCTCCATGCTCGAACGGCGGGCAACCGGCTCCCGGCCCGAGCCGTCTCCGGCCCCGTCCTTCGTCCCGGAGGCCGTCCGCGAACCTGCCCTGGCCCCTGCATCCGTCCTCGCTGAACGGGACGAGCGGGACGGGCCGTCCTCAGAGCTCCTCGACTACGCCCGGCGCGTGGCCGAGGAATACCAGACCGCGCACAGCAGGCCGATCAGCCGCGACACGTTGCGCGCCCGTCTGGGTGTGTCCCACCAACTGGCCTCCGACCTGCTGCGCGCCCTGCGCACAGCTCCGGATGCCCTGTGAAAGGAGAACCGATCATGTCCACCGACACCCAGCGCCGCACCGCCTTCATCTGCGGCCTGCGGGACCTGGCCATCTTCCTTCAGGCCAACCCCGCCGTCCCCGTCCCGACCGATCCGACGATCATCACCTACTACCCCGAGCAGAGCACCGATGACGGCCTGCGGGCCGAGATCGACCGAATCGCCGCTCTGTGCGGCACCACCGTCGACCCGCGCCTGTTGCCGCTGGGCCACTACACGGTGGCCCGCTGCTTCGGCCCCGTCCACGTCGAATGGACGGCCATCCTCAGCGCCGCCCAGGAAAACACCCCTGAGCCGCCCCATGAGTTCTGATCCGCCCGACAAGCCGGTGACGTCGGCTGAGGTCCCGTCCCGGTGGTGGCGGTGCTGCACCTGCGGCGGCACCGGAAGCGACAGCTACGGCACCACCTGCACCCACTGCGACGGCCTCGGCTTCTGCTGAGCCGTCGGCGCCCCCGGCCTGGCCGTACATCCGCCAAGACGCCTGCCAGGTCGGGGGCCATCCCCCTCACCCGAACGAGTGAAAGGAGGAGACCATCTTGCCCACAACACGCCCTGATCCGCACGCCATCGCAGGCATGATCACCCGTCTCAACGACCACAACTACCTTCGCTGGGCCGCCCAGCTCCGCGCCACCGGCGGCTGCCGCCAGCCCATCCATCTGCGGGGCCGCGTCCTGCACGTCGACCGCGCCACCGGCCGGCTCCTGCACTCCTACACCACCGCCACCGAATCCGACGGCGTCCTTCGGTTGCCGTGTAAGACCCGGCGGGCCTCCCGCTGCCCGGCCTGCGCCGAGGTCTACCGGGCCGACACCTACCACCTCATCCGCGCCGGACTCGTCGGCGGCAAGGGCGTCCCGGCCTCGGTGACCGCCCACCCGTGCCTGTTCGTCACTCTCACCGCACCGTCCTTCGGAGTCGTCCACACCCGGCAGGAGAAGAACGGCAAGACCTTGCCCTGCCACGCCCGCCGCGCCGCCGAAACCTGCCCGCACGGCCGGGTCATGTCCTGCACCGCCCGGCACGGAGCCGACGAGGCATGCCTCGGAGAGCCACTGTGCCCGGACTGCTACGACTACAGCGGCAGTGTGCTGTTCAACGCGGTGGCCCCGAAGCTGTGGCAGCGCTTCACCGATGCCCTGCGCCGACGCATCGCCAAGGTGACCGGCCTGACCCTGCGAGAGCTCCGCGAGCACCTGATGATCTCCTTCGCCAAGGTGGCCGAGTACCAACGTCGCGGCGTCGTGCACTTCCACGCCGTCATTCGTCTCGACGGCCCCAACGGACCGACCTTCCCGCCTCCGGCCTGGGCCACCGCTGAGATGCTGGCCGATGCCGTACGGCACGCCGTCAAAGCGGTGACCGTCACCGTCCCCGCCACCGATGACGCACCCGCTCGCATCCTGCGCTGGGGGCGACAGCTCGACATCCGCCCGATCACCATGGACGGCGAACTGTCGGATCAGGCGGTGGCCAGCTACATCGCCAAGTACGCCACCAAGGCCGCCGAATGCGTCGGAACCCTGGACCGGCGCATCAACCCCCTCGACGACTTGGCCGCTTTCAACCTCCGCGACCATCCCCGCCGCCTCGTCGCCGAATGCATGCGCCTGGGCCAACTCGACGACCTGGCCGACCTCCGCCTGACCCAGTGGGCCCACATGCTGGGCTTCCGTGGCCACTTCTCCACCCGCTCCCGGCACTACTCCACGACCATGGGCTCCATCCGCGACGAGCGCCGCGATTTCGTCCGCACCGAAGAGGTCATCACCGGCCGCCTGCCCCTCTTCGACGAGGACACCGTCCTCGTGCTCTCCACCTGGGAGTACGCAGGCAAGGGCTTCTCGGTCGGTGACGCACTCCTCGTCGCCGCGCTAACCGGCACGGCCTTACCTGCTTCGCCGATAGACGGAGAAGGTAGTGCCTGATGACCCGCCGCGATGAGCTGCTGACCATTCCTCAGATCCTCGACGAGTTGGGCGGCATCTCCCGCCGTACTTTCTACCGCTGGCGCGAACTCGGTCGTGCTCCTGTCTGCGTACAGCTCCCCAACAACGAGCTTCGCGTCTGGCGGAGCGATCTTCTCGCCTGGCTCGGCTCCCTCCGGGAGGCTGCGTGAACACCAGTTATGACGTGAAGTTCTGGGAGATCCAGCGGCGTAAGGATCGTAAGACGCTGTCCTTCCTCGTGCGCTGGACGGTGGCCCGAAAGACCAGGTCCAAGAGCTTCCGAACCAAGGGGCTCGCCGAGAGCCACCTGTCCGATCTGCGGCAGGCAGCCAAGGCGGGGGAGGCCTTCGACATCGCCACCGGACTGCCGTTGTCGATGCTCGCCGCTGAGCCGCCTGCGGGGCCGACGTTCCTGGAGTTCGCACAGACCTACGTGATCGGCCGGTGGCGCACTTCGGCGGCACGGACCAGGGAAACCGACGTCTACGGCTTGCTATCGCTCATCCCGGCGCTGGTGGCCGACCTGCCGGACCGGCCGAAGGACAGCGACATGCGCGAGGTGTTGCGCGGTCATGCTCTGCTGCCCAAGGACCGGCGCGGCGAGGTGCCCCGCGCACTGGTGTCGGTGCTGGCCTGGCTGGGAAAGGCCTCGCTGCCTCTGGCTGACCTGCAAGACCCTCGGGTGGTGCGGATCGCTCTCGACGCAATCTCGGTGACCTTCGCCGGAAAGGACGCTGCCGCCAACACGGTGCGCCGCAAGCGGGAAGTCCTGCACCACCTGCTCGAACTCGCCGTCGAGCAGAAGGAACTTCCTGCCAATCCGCTGCACGCGATCAAATGGACCCCGCCCAAGGCCGCAGGCACCATCGACCCCCGTACAGTCGTCAACCCCGAACAGGCTCGTGCGCTGCTGGCCGCTGTCCCCGCAGTCGGTCGGACTCGTGGCGGACGGCTTCACGGGATGTTCGCGTGCATGTACTACGCCGCGCTTCGGCCAGAAGAGGCAGCAGGCCTGCGCCGTCAGAACTGCGACCTTCCCGAAAAGGGCTGGGGCCTGCTCACGGTCGAGAAAGTACATCCCCAGGCGAACAAGCGATGGACCAACTCAGGGGAGACGCACGACTCCCGGGGCCTGAAGCACCGAGCCAAGGACGACACCCGAGAGATCCCGATCCCGCCCGTCTTGGTGGCCGTCCTGAGGGCGCACATCGACCGGTATGGCGTCGCTGGCGACGGGCGGCTGTTCTGCACCTCCAAGGGACGGCCGTTCTCCTCCTCGGCCTACTCCGGCGTTTGGCAGGAGGCCCGACGGCAGGCCTTCACCGCCGAACAGGTCGTCTCCCCGCTGGCGAGTCGGCCGTACGACCTGCGCCACGCCGCCGTGTCCCTGTGGCTGAACGCCGGGGTCTCGGCTCCCGAGGTCGCCAAACGCGCCGGACACGGCGTGGACGTTCTGCTCCGTGTCTACGCCAAGTGCATCGATGGTCAGCAAGACCACATCAATGGAAAGATCAACGACGCACTCACATAACTGCCCCTTGCCCCACCTCGGCCCCGGCCCTCACTGCCGGGGCCTTCTGTTTGCCGCGTCCCTCGGCCGTTCCCTTCCTTCTCACACCGACGGTCCTTATCGCCAGGCCGGTGTCTGGCCGTTGTGGTGAAATATGCCGAATGGAGCGCGCGAGGCAGTTGGTGGGCGAGATGCTGATCTACTGTTTCGTGATCGTCCTGCTGACCGGAGGATTCCTGGCCTTCTTCTACGTGCCCAGCGGCCAGACGGTGGCCTACAACGGCCTCTATGAGCCCCTTCGAGGCACTCCCATGAGCGCCGCCTACAACTCGCTCCTGAACCTCAGCTTCGACGTGCGCGGCGGTCTCCTCATCCGGCAACTGCACCACACCTCCTCGGTCCTGCTCGCCCTGGGAACGGTTCTTTGGGCCCTGCTCGGCCGGCTCCGGTACGCCCTCGCGGTGCTGGGCCTGGGTGTGCTCACCGGGCTCTCCGGCTACGGAGCCGCCGACGACCTGCTGTCCGGGACCGTCCTTGGGAAACTGCCCATCCCCATGTGGTACGGCCTGCACCTGCTGGTGGCACTGGCCGTGGGCGTTGTGCTGGTGATCTCCTCACGGAGGGAGGCCGCCCGGCAGCCCAGAACGCCGGGCTTCACAGCGCTGAGCATCGGCCTCACCATTCTGGTGATCTTCTACCTCTGATCGCTGCCCGCTGAGGTGAGGGCGGGGGCTTCCGTTCGCCCGCTCCGGAGCCTTGGCTGGCTTTTCATGGAGGATCTGATGGTCACCGGGGTGAGTGCGGACGTTGGCCACGGTCATTGATGCCGTGGGTCCGATGGAGGGGATCCTGTGGCGGCGATCGCCCCGGCTCCGTGCGGCGCTCAGCACCGCCGGCGATCATCACGGCCTGACGATGTACCAACGTAGAAGGGTCGGCGACCTGGGTAAACCATCTCAAGATCGGATCGCGTATGGTTCGCGATCATTGGCCTGCGGCTGCACACTGTGGCACTCGGCTGCATGTGATCGCTAAGGGGGAGCACACTGAAGCCCAGGTCAGAGGCTAAGCGGCTGGTCAGAAGAGTGCCCCCGGCATGATTCGAACATGCGACACCCGCTTTAGGAGAGCGATCGTCTTTCTAGTGGGACTGATGTTTTGACCTGCTGATACGGCATTCAGGATGTTTGCCTTTTTCTTGATCATTCCGTGCATGCTCCAGGGCGAGGGAACGCCTTGGCGCAGCCGGGGGCCGCAGGACGCTCGCCGGCCTGTGCCACGTGGTCCGGTGGCAAGGGGACCCGTACCGCAGGGCCGCCAGGCCCGAGGCACGGAAGCCCCGCGGCAGTCCTCGAACCGCAGGTGCCTCGGTCGGTGAACCTGCCAGCGGCCGTTCCGGTAAGCCCAGGATGTTTGGGTTTGCCATGAGGGATGATGGCGAGGTGAACGCACGGCGTGTCGTACTCGCGGTTACCGGTGTGGTCGTAGCGGTGTTCGGTGTGGTGTTCGCCGTCCTTCAGTGGGAGCAGGCCAATCGGATCGCGACCTCGGTGTCGGCGCTGGCGGGGCTGGCGGCGGTCGGGGTTGCGGTGTGGGCGGCGTTCCCGGGAACGGCAACCAGGATCCGGGTCTCCAACACGGGTAAAGCGGTCTCCGGCCGTGGGGGCCGGGCAGTGAGCGGGGTGAGCGGGTCGGCTTCCGCTGCGGTGGGAGAGGTCGTGGCCGAAGGAACCGGGGACGCCGACGCCTCTGACGGCGGGGAGGCCACCAGCGGTGTTCACCTGCGTTGACGTGAACTGACTGTGCGGGGCGAAGGGGCCGGGGTAGGGCGGGCGTGTCGATGCCGGGTGGTGGGGCGCTGAAGAGCACGGTCAAAGACAGCGGGGAGGCCAGGGCCGTCGGTGGCGGGGTGGCCATCAGCGGCGTCAACCACGGTGACATTCACCTTTCGCCTGTACCGGCGGTTCGGTCGGCGTACCGACAACAGGTGCGGCGTATCGCCCCGCCGACGCTGGTCGGGCGGGATGAGGAGTTGGCGGAACTGGCGGCGTTCTGCACGGCCCCGGCTGCGGGTGGGGGCGGGTATGTGTGGTGGCAGGCTCCGGCGTGGGCGGGCAAATCGGCGTTGCTGTCGTGGTTCGTGCTGAACCCCCCGCCCGGGGTGCGGGTGGTGTCATTCTTCATCACAGCACGGTACGCGGGGCAAAGCGATCGGGTCGCGTTCATCGACGCGGTGCTGGAGCAGCTGGCCGAGGTGGTTGGGGAGTCGCTGCCGGCGTTCTTGACAAGCGCTCTTAAGGAGTCGCACCTGCTGGATCTGCTCGATCGGGCGGTGCGCCTCTGCCGGGCGCAGGGCGTGCGGCTGGTGCTGGTCGTCGACGGCCTGGACGAGGACCGGGGGGTGGTGGTCGGTCCGGAGGCCTACAGCATCGCGGCGCTGCTTCCCACAGAGTTGCCCGAGGGGATGCGGGTGGTAGTGGCCGGGCGGCCGCATCCGCCGGTGCCCTCGGATGTCCCCGACGATCATCCGTTGCGTGATCCGTGCGTCGTGCGGCGGTTGGAGAGGTCCCCGGATGCCCAGGTGATCAGAAGGGATGCCGAGCGGGAGCTGAAGCGGCTGCTGCACGGCAGTGAGGTCGAGCGGGACCTGCTCGGCCTGGTGGTCGCAGCCGGTGGCGGGTTGAGCGGTCCGGATCTGGCCGAACTCGCCGGGCTGTCCGGTGCGGAGGTCGAGGAGCACCTGTGCGCGGTCTCGGGCCGGACCTTCACCGGCCGGGCCGGTCAGTGGCAGCCGGGGGCCGGGCCGGTGGTGTACGTGCTGGCGCATGAGGAACTCCAGAACAGCGCCGTCCGGTATCTCGGCGGCACGCGGCTGGAGGGGTATCGGCAGCGGTTGCACGCCTGGGCCGACGGTTACCGCGATCGCGGCTGGCCGCCGGGCACTCCGGAGTATCTTCTCCGCGGGTACTTCCGTCTTCTCCAGGCGACAGACGATCACGACCGGATGGCCGTCGTGGCCGTCGATCGGGCTCGCCATGATCGAATGCTGGACATCACCGGTGGTGATGCCGGGGCTCTCGCGGAGATTGCCGCGATTCAGCACGTGATCCGCAGCCAGGCCGCCCCGGACCTGTTGACGATGCTGCGCCTGGCCATTGCCCGCAACTGGTTGACCGACCGCAACGCTAACACTCCTGTTGGGCTGCCTGCGGTATGGGCCAAGCTCGGACACATCGATCGCGCTGAGGCTCTTGCCCGCTCCATCACCGACCCCCAACGGCAGGCCTCGTCCTTGGCCGAACTGGCGGATGAGGTGGTTGAGCTCGGTGATCTCGATCGCGCCCGGCGGCTCGTGGAAGAGGCCGAAGCCCTCGCCCGCTCCATCACCGACCCCGACTGGCAGGCCTCGTCTTTGGCCGGACTGGTGGGCAGGGTGGCCAAGCTCGGTGATCTCGATCGCGCTGAGGCTCTTGCCCGCTCCATCACCGACCCCCAACGGCAGGCCTCGTCCTTGGCCGGACTGGCGGATGAGGTGGTTGAGCTCGGTGATCTCGATCGCGCCCGGCGGCTCGTGGAAGAGGCCGAAGCCCTCGCCCGCTCCATCACCGACCCCCAATGGCAGGCCTTGTCCTTGGCCGGACTGGTGGGCAGGGTGGCCAAGCTCGGTGATCTCGATCGCGCCCGGCGGCTCGTGGAAGAGGCCGAAGCCCTCGCCCGCTCCATCACCGACCCCCATTGGCAGGCCTCGTCTTTGGCTGGACTGGCGTATGAGGTGGCCAAGCTCGGTGATCTCGATCGCGCTGAGGCTCTTGCCCGTTCTATCACCGGCCCCCATTGGCGGGCTTGGGCTTTGGCTGGACTGGTGGTGGGCAGGGTGGTTGAGCTCGGTGATCTCGATCGCGCCCGGCGGCTCGTGGAAGAGGCCGAAGCCCTCGCCCGCTCCATCACCGACCCCGACTGGCAGGCCTTGTCCTTGGCCGGACTGGCGTATGAGGTGGCCAAGCTCGGTGATCTCGATCGCGCTGAGGCTCTTGCCCGCTCCATCACCTACCCCTACTGGCAGGCTTGGGCTTTAGCCAAACTGGCAGAGTTCACTGAACCAGTTCGTAGTCGGCAACTGATTGTACGGGCTCTATGCGAGGGTTCATGGACGATTGGCTTGAGTGCTATCACCCATATAGAGCCAGATGCCTTGATCGCGATTACCGACGAGTTCCTTGCTGATTCCTAGACTTGCGTCGTCCCAGTGATCGAGCGCGTGGACGGCGCTGGTCGCGACCGGCCGGAGAGCCGCAGCGCGGCCGGCGGCCGCCCAACGCGCGGCGAGACGCCGAAGGCGGGTCGCCTTTAACCCTGTAGTGAAGGTCCTCGCCGAATCGGCCCTTGGGCCGTGACTCTCACGTCTTCGGCCGATGGGTGAGGTGGTGTTCCCCGGAGTGAATCGGCAGCTCAACGGGGGTTCGTCGCCGTGGTGGCCGGTGGGGGAGTGGGGTCAGGCGGCCTGGAAGAACATCTCGCCTGAAGTGAACCGCTTGTTGTAGTGATTTTGCATCGATGCGAACTTTGTCCAGCCGTTGACCTCGGCCACGTGCTGGGCCTTGGCGAACTGCCAGGCGCTCATGCTGGAGGCGCCGATGTAGAGGGCCTTGCCCGCGAGGACCACCTCGTGGAGGGCCAGCATGGTCTCCTCGATCGGGGTCTCGGGGTCCCAGCGGTGGATCTGGTAGAGGTCCACGTGGTCGGTGCCCAGACGGCGCAGGGAGTTGTCCACCGAGGAACGGATGTGCTTGCGGGACAGTCCGCGGTCGTTGACCCCCTTGCCCATCGGCAGGCAGACCTTGGTGGCCAGCACATAGTCGTCCCGGTTGGGGAAGATCCGGGAGAGCAGGCGGCCGGTGACCTCCTCGCTGGCGCCGCCGGAGTAGACGTCGGCGGTGTCGAAGAACGTCACCCCGGCGTCGGCGGCTCGCCGTACGATCGGCTCGGCGGCGGTCTCGTCGAGGACCCACTCACCCCACCTGGCCGGGTCGCCGTAGCTCATCATCCCGAGGCAGACCCTCGACACCTTCGTGCCGGTGGATCCCAGGCGCACATATTCCATGGTGAAACCTCCTGATCAATGACCAGGTTCCAGCTTATGGTCGGCGGTTCCGGTGTTGAGGCCGGTGTCCGGCCCGAAGGTCCGTGCCCGTCCGGCCGGTTGCGCGTCTCCGGGCGGACGGTGACCCGGTGGGCCGCCGTGGCCGACCGGCGGCCCGGTCGCTCCCTTAAGGGGGAGTGACCGGTTGGTCCCGGGTGGCCCGGCTCGCCGTCAGGGCTTCCGGCCGACGCCGCAGAACTCGTCCACCTCGCGGCAGAAACCGAGGTCGGCGGGGTCGGGCCGCCAGTACGGGCAGGAGACCACGCCCGGTTCCAGGAGCTCCAGGCCGTCGAAGAAGCGAGTGATCTGCTCGGGCTTGCGCAGGGTGTACGGGACCGATCCACTGGCGTTCCAGATGGCGATGGCCTCGTCGAACTCCTTGCCGTGGACGACGTTGGTGCCGTCGGCGATCGCCAGGTAGCTGCCCGAGGGGAGCGCGTCCACCAACTGCCCCACGATCGACCGCGCCTCGTCGAAGTCGGGGATGTGGCCCAGGATGTTCAGCAGCATCAGCCCCACAGGGCGGCTGAAGTCCAGGGTGGTCCGGCCGGCCGCCTCCAGGATCCTCGCGGGGTCGCGCAGGTCGGCGTCGATGTACTCGGTGACGCCCTCGGGACTGCTGATGAGCAGGGCGCGGGCGTGCGCCAGCACCACGGGGTCGTTGTCGACGTAGACGATCCGCGATTCCGGGGCCACCCGCTGGGCGACCTCGTGGGTGTTGTCCACGGTGGGAAGCCCGGTGCCGATGTCCAGGAACTGGCGGATCCCGGCCTCGGCGACCAGGTGTTCGACCGCGCGCGAGAGGAACCCTCGCGAACTGCGGGCGATCTCCACGATGTCCGGGAAGACCCCCTGGAACTGCTCACCGACCTCGCGGTCCACCTGATAGTGGTCCTTCCCGCCCAGCCAGTAGTTCCAGATCCGGGGGGAGTGGGACACCGTGATGTCGATCTTGTGTGACTCGACCGGGGGCAACGAGTTGTCCGTCACGGCTGCTCTCCTTGGCGGGAAGTACGTGTTGGATCACTACAACCTAGGCGGCCATACCCGGTCAAGAGGCGTAGATCCCGAACCTTGATCATAATCCGTAATCTACGCTCCATTCGCCACTTTCTGCCCACAGGCTGACATCCCTCGTCATTCGCTGGGCCGTACCGGGCCGACATCCTTCACCGCCCGGTGGGCCGTCCACCGGGCCGTGAGCGTCGGCCGCGCACGGGGACGCCGCGGGCGCGCATTCCACGGGCAACTTTTCGATCATCATGACCGAGGCCCGGCCCAGGACCGACAATTTCCGCCATGAGTTCATCGCGGCATGATCGGACGCTGCCCCCGGCCCGCGTCGAAGAGGTCTCCGACGGCGTCTACGCCTACATCCAGCCCGACGGGAGCTGGTGGGTCAACAACACCGGGTTTCTCGTCGGCGGGCGCGGGGTGATCAGCGTGGACTCCTGCTCCACCGAGCGGCGCACCCTGGCCTACCGCGAGGCGATCAGGTCGGTCACCGACCGGCCGGTCACGACCCTGATCAACACCCATCACCACGGCGACCACACCTTCGGCAACTTCGCCTTTCCCGAGGCGACGATCGTCGGACACGAACGGACCCGGGAGATGATTCTCGCCGAGGGCATCCCGGAGTACCGCACGCTGGCCTGGACCGAGGTGGACTGGGGTGACCTCCGGGCGTGCCCGCCGTTTCTCACCTACACCGACGGGGTGACCGTCCACTCCGACGAGTTGCGGTGTGAGGTCCGGCACATCGGCGCCCCGGCGCACACGACCAACGACTCCATCGTGTGGATCCCGGAACGGTCGCTGCTGTTCGCCGGGGACCTGGTGTTCAACGGCGGCACGCCGTTCGTGATGATGGGCTCGGTGCTGGGCTCCATCGAGGCGCTCGACGAGCTCAGACGGCTGAACGCCGAGACGATCGTCCCCGGGCACGGCGAGGTGTGCGGCCCCGAGATCATCGACCACGTGCAGGGATACCTTCGATTCGTGATGGACACCGCCGAGCGGGGCAGGGCGGCCGGTCTGTCACCGCTGGAGACCGCCCGCGAGACCGACCTCGGCGAGTACGGCGGGCTGCTCGACCCCGAGCGCATCGTCGGCAACCTCCACCGGGCCTACGCCGAGCTGGACGGCCTGCCCCGGGGGGAGCCGATCGACCTGATCGCCGCGGTGCTCCAAATGATCGACTTCAACGGAGGCGAGCCGCTGACCTGCCTGGCCTGATCGGGCCTCCTCCCGGGCCGACCCCTCCGGCGTGTCTCGCCCCGGAGCGCCTGGGGTCGGATCGTCCCGCCCCAGGTCATCCCGGCCGTCCCGGGTCACCCCGGACGCGGCGGTCCCGGACCGGCCGGCCGGGCGCGGCCCGGGGTCCGGTTACCAGGGGAGCGGCCCCTCCTCCGAGCTGAAGGTGCCGGTCGGCCCTCCGGCGTCGAGGGTCGCCATCCGTACGGCCACCGCCGCACCCCGGGCCGCCGTGCGGGTCCCGGTGTGGCCGGTCAGGTCGGTGGCGCAGTGGCCGGGATCGACGGCGTTGACCAGGACCCCGGACCCGTCCAGCTCGTTGGCGTAGAGCACGGTGATCGCGTTGAGCGCGCTCTTGGCGGAGTTGTAGGCCAGCATCGCCCACTCGGCGTTGACGCCGTCCCTGGCCGAGGTGAGGGCGAGCGAGGCCAGCCGGGTCGTCATGTTGACGACCCTGGCCTCGCCGGAGGCCCGCAGCAGCGGGAGCATCGCGTGGGTGACCGCGACGACCCCGAACACGCCGACCTCGTAGGTGGTCCGCATGTGCTCGGCCGTCACCTCCGCCGGGGGCGTTCCCAGGTCACCGCAGATCGCGGCGTTGTTGACCAGGACGTCGAGCCGCCCGAACTCCTCCCCGACGACCTTGGCCGCGTTCGCGACCGCCGCCTCGTCGGTGACGTCGAGCAGCAGCGGGCGGGTGCCCTCGGGGGCGTGGCTCTCGTCGCGGACCCCGGCCAGCACGGTCATTCCGCGTTCGGCGAGCTGCCGGGCGATCTCCCGGCCGATACCCCGCCCCGCTCCGGTGACCAGTGCGATCTTCATCAGTCGTTCTCCTTCTGTTGGGATCGCACAGTCTGGGCGCCGCCGCTTGGAAGTGGCCTGTGAGCCGGTTGTGACGCCGTTGACCGGGCGCGGGGCATGGGCGGGGCACGGGTGCTCTCCGGCCCTCGCCGGGCCGGGTCGCGCGGGAGGCAGGGCGGCTCCGGGGCCGCCGGAACCGCGACCGGGTACGCGTTGGAGCCGCCTTTTACGGGGCGTACCGATTAGAACCGCCGGCTTGGGACAGGGGAGGGGCACAGGGACCGACTGATCGGATGGTGCAATGGGCCAGCAAGTCGACAAGGACCGATTCTCCGAGGCGGAGTTCGCCCGCTTCGGGGAGCGGCTGGCGGACCAGCTCGTCACGCTCCGGGAACTGCTCGCCCGGCCGGGCTTCGGCGCGGGGACCGCGACCATCGGGGCCGAGCTGGAGCTGTTTCTGATAACCCCCGAGGGGCGTCCGCTCCCGCGTAACCACGAGGTGCGCGCCGCGGCCGACGACGACCGGCTGGTGCCGGAGCTCGGCCGCTACAACCTGGAGATCAACCTGACCCCGCTGCCGCTCGCCGGGCGGCCTTTCACCGCCCTGCTGCGGGAGCTGCGCGAGGCGATGGCCATGGTGGACGCGGCGGCGGCCACGCAGGGCGGGCAGTCTGTGGCGATCGGCATCCTGCCCTCCCTGAGCGAGTTCGACTTCACCCACGAGGCGCTCAGCGACGAGAGCCGCTACCGGGCGCTGAGCCGGGGTATGCGGCGGCTGCGCTCCGAGCCGTTCCGGGTGAGCATCGAGGGCGTCGAGCAGCTGGAGCTGGAGGTCGAGGGGGTCATCCTGGAGAGTGCCAACACCTCGTGGCAGGTGCACCTCCGTACGGCTCCCGCCACCTTCGCCGGCGTCTACAACGCCGCCCAGCTGGCCACCGGCCCGGTGCTGGCGGTGAGCGGCAACTCGCCGGGCTTCCTGGGACGGCGGTTGTGGGAGGAGACCAGGATCGCGCTGTTCGAGGAGGCGGCCGACGACCGGGACGTGGAGCGGCGCGACCGCAGGGACCGGCGGGTGGCCTTCGGCTCCGGCTGGGTGCGCGGGGCCGAGGAGATGTTCGAGGCGTGTGTCCGCGACTACGAGCCGGTCATGCCGATGACCTCCGAGGAGGATCCGGAGGCGGGGGGAGCCCCTCGGCTGGCCGAGCTCCGGCTGCACCAGGGCACGGTGTGGCAGTGGAACCGGCCGGTCTACGACCCGGCCGACGGCGGTCACCTGCGGGTGGAGATGCGCTCGCTGCCCGCCGGGCCGACCGCCGCCGACATGGCGGCCAACAGCGCGTTCCTGCTCGGGCTCACCGCGGCCCTGGCGGTCGAACCGGTGGAGGATTTCCCCTTCGCCGCCGCCTACCGCAACTTCTACCGTGCCGCGATTCACGGCCTGGACGCGCCGATGGCCTGGCCGGGCATGCCGGAGGAGGTTCCCGCCGCGCGGCTCGCCCTCGACCTGCTGCCCGTGGCCGCGGCAGGGCTCGAACGGGTGGGGGTGGATCCGGACGAGGCCGCGTGGGCGCTGGACATCATCCGGGAGCGCGTCAGGCTCCGCCGTACCGGGGCGATCTGGCAGCGGGAGGCCCTGGGCGAGCTCGCCGGCGACCCGGCGGAGCGGGCCCGCATGGTGGCCCGCTACCGGGAACTGGCGCTGACCGGCGATCCGGTGCACACCTGGCCGCGCTGATCCACGGCCGGGTCCCGGGAACGGTGGCCACCGGGAACCACGTTGACCGGTTGACCGCCGGTCACGAAGGGATCTGAGTCCCGGCATACTCATAAACTCCATATCTTGCTCCGTCAGTCCGGGCGGTGACCGGAGAAGGAGATTCCCCCATGAGCGCGATGGCGCCCACCGAGGTGGAACCGTTCGAGCTGAGGCGGAACGACGGCGACCTCATGGCCGGGGTCGAGGCCCTGGGCAAACGGCTCAGGCAGGTGCCCCTCGACACCGTGCTGGCCACGGCGAACCGGGTGGCGGTCAGAAGGGGGGCCGCCGGGGCCGGGGCCTTCGGGACGATGAGACCCCGTCCGGCGGACTGGTACTGCTTCGACGCCGACGACAACGCCGTCACCGACTGGTACCCCCAGGGGCTGACCTGCGCCTCCGACGCGGGGGTCGGCGGGGGCGCGTTCGTGGTGAGCTGGTATCACCGGCCGCAGACGGGGATCGAGCGCGGGGTGCGCCTGTCCTTCCTCAACACGGCGACGCTCCGCTACCGCCATGTCCTGCTGGTGGTGGCCGACCCGGGCGGCGACGTCTCCCCGGTCGACATCCACGCGGGTGGCGTCGCCTGGTACGGCGGCCTGCTGTACGTCGCGGACACCCGGCTGGGGCTGCGGGTGTTCGACACCCGGCACATCCTGGAGGTGAACGGGGAGGACAGGACGGCGATCGGCAGGAGGGGCCGGGTGTACAACGCCTTCGGCTACCGCTACGTCATGCCGCAGACCGGCGCCTGGACCTCGGCCGGCGGGACCGCGCGCTTCTCCTTCGTCGCCGTCGACCGGAGTACCGACCCCGGCACGCTCGTCTCCGGCGAGTACGTGGAGACTCCCGAGCCACCCGGCCGGGTGGCCCGCTGGCCGCTGAACCCCGACGGCTCCCTGCGCGCCGACGCCGCCGGTGTCGCCGGTGCCCTGGACGTCCACCACCTGCCCGAGGCCAGGATCCAGGGCGCGCTCTCCCACGGCGGCGTCTGGTATCTCAGCCAGGGGGCGGGGGCGGCCAGGAACGGCGTCCTGGTCGTGGTCGGCGACACGGTGAGCAGGCGGCCCTACCCGGTCGGCCCCGAGGACCTCACCTGCGTCCGCGACAGGGGCATGGTCTGGAGCGTCACCGAGTTCGTCGGCCGCCGCACCGTGTACGGCGTGCCGCTGTAGTACCCGGAAGCGGCCGTGGCCGGCGTCGATGTTCTCACCGTCAGTGCATGGAGCCGCCGACCAGGCGCAGGTCGCTCCGTACCGAGACGGCGGCGGTCACGATCGCGGTCAGCGCCCCGGCCGCCATCGTGACCGGCATGGACGGCTCGCCCCGGCCCAGGACCTGCTCGGGGGCGAACGGCACGTGCACGAAGCCGCCGCGCACTCCGGGCGACTCGGTGGCGATCAGATGCATGAGGCCGTAGAAGAGGTGGTTGCAGACGAACGTTCCCGCGCTGTGCGACACGCTCGCCGGAACCCCCGCCGTACGGGCCGCGGCCACGCAGGCCTTCACCGGCAGCGTGGCGAAGTAGGCGGCGGGGCCGCCGCGCACCACCGGCTCGTCGATCGGCTGCCGCCCTGCGTTGTCGGGGATGCGGGCGTCGTCGAGGTTGACGGCCACCCGCTCGACGGTGACGTCCGGCCGCCCCCCGGCCTGCCCGACGCAGACGATCACCGCGGGGTCGTGCTCCAGCACCGCCGTGCGCAGCCGCTCCAGCGACTGGCCGAACACGCACGGCAGCTGTACGGCCCGCACCCCGGGCACCAGCCTGACCGCCTCCCACGACGGGTTGACCGCGGCGCCGTCGAACGGCTCGAACCCGGTGAGCAGGACGCTCATCGCCGGTCCGCGGGCAGTGAGCAGGCGGGAGTGCCGCCGGGGAGGCGGTGACGGTTCGCCGAGACGAGCCGGTAGACCCAGTGGGCCACCCACCTAAGCGGCGGCATCCGCAGCAGCAGGCCAGGCAGGCTCCACGGCGGACCGGCGGCGATGAGCAGCCTGGCGACCGCCTGCGCCCCGCCGTACACCCGGCCGTGGTCGATCCAGAGGACCTCGCGGTCCGCCCGCTCCCGTGTGGCGCCGAGCGCGGCCAGGTCCGCGAGCTGCCAGGGGGTGAAGCGGGCCCGCACGCCGATCCGCCGCTCGGCGAACCGGGCGCTCGCGGTGCAGAAGCCGCAGTCGCCGTCGTACACCAGCACTGGTTGTCCCGTCATGTACCAGACACTACCCAGGCGTTTTGATCAAGAATGTGGCGACGGGGGTGGCGGGGAGTGGTGTCCGGCCGAGTTCTGGAAAGGCCCGTCCGGACGGCCGGAGGGGAGGTGGGAGGGGCCGGGGTGGAAGGGCCCGTCCAGGTGCTGGAACGCCTCGTGCGCCGAGCGGACGCTGTCGCGCAGCGCACGCCGCAGGTGGACGGCGTCCTCGCTGAGGTGACCGATCTCCGGGGTGAGGAAACGGGCGGCGCCCGTCTCGGCGACGAGCTGCTCGTACTCCGGCAGGTGCGCCCTGAGGGCCTCGATCTGGCTCTGGGAGGTGAGGGCGCGGTCGGCCTGGGTCACGTGGCCCGCGTAACGTTCCAGGGCCTCCACCCGGGCCACGACGGCGGCCTCGCTGGCGACGAGCGCCCGCTCCAGCGGCGCCATCGCGGCGGCCACCTCCGGTGTTCTGCCGCCCCGGGCCAGATGGCCGTGCCTGGCCCGCAGCGCCGACAGCTTGGTCAGCAGGCGGGCGATCTCCCACTCCTCGGCCGGCAGCATCACCGCGTTGCGCACGCTGTCGAGCATCCCCACCGCGTTGACCCGGGAGCGCAGGACGTGGTCGATCGCCCGCTGGGCCCGGCCGAGCAGGTCCCTGGCGCCGTAGTCGAAGTCCTCCATGATCAGGTATCGCCCCGCGTACTGCCGGGAGATCCGGTACAGGACACGCTCCGCCGAGTCGGCGGGACGGGGTCTCCTGGCGAGGTACACGCAGGAGAGGACGACGAGATAGACGCTGAGCAGGACAAGGAGGGGCGCCAGGAAGGCGCCGGTCAGCGCCGAGGCCCCCACGCCCAGCAGCGCCGTGCCGCCGAAGGCGGCCAGGAGCGCGGCCGGAATCCGCGAGGTGCCGTCCGGCTCGGGATTCCAGCCCGCGCGGAGGCGGAGGAGCAGGGGCCCGTTCCGGCGCAGCAGGCCGGCCACATCCGCCGGTATCTCCGGATCGACCACCACGCGGTGCACAGGCTCGCCTCCTCCGCCGTGCTCGGAAAAGCATGGCAATTAATTGGTTTTACGGTATGCGTCCCTCCATGGTGCCTCCTTGGCGGCGAGTGTCGCGGGTAAAGTCGGCGCCCGTCACATTTCATGCCCGGGGCACGATCCGCCCGGCGGCCCTCGGGCCCTCCCCGGGCGGCCCGTACGGCGCCCCGGTGACCCGCGGCTCCCCGAGCCTGCCGCCGTCGCGGGCCGGGACGCACGACGTCGTGGGGAGCGGGACAGACCGGCGTGATCGCCTTGATGTACTCGCATGACACCGGCTCCTCGCCGGCATGGCGGAGACAGGGGGGCTTCTCTCCGGGGATATGGCACACACGACCCGCAGGGGTCGCGGGGGAGGGGGAGGAGCCGAATCGGCGGGCCGGCCGTCTGACTCCCGCGTGCCGACACCGCCGGAAAGACCCACATCGGACGCCGCCTCGTCCGGGCACACAACGACACCGGCCTCCTCTGTGGGGAGGGGGCCAGTGAGGTGATCTTTGACCGGAGCAGGTCCACCGCCGTGATCCCGGCGGGTCGTGGCGCGGATGGAACCGCTCTGGTGGATCTTCTTAAGACTTACTGACGAAGAAATCTGGGTGTCACGAGTTGTCCGTGGCGTTTGTCCGCGCTGTTTGCCCAGGTGACAGCCTGGGAGTATGAGGTATTCGGACAGAAGCGGAGGCCTGTCCGGTGTGGAGCCCCCGATAGGGCTCGGTCAACGGGTGTGGACCGTCCAGGGAAGGGCTTGCCCTATCGGGGGAGTCTCAGGAGTCGCGCCAGGAGTCTCGGTGCCACGGCCGCCCCCCCGTTGCGCCGGTCCCTCACGAAGGAGTCGGCAATGGCGGCCACGATGGCAGGCAGGATGGTCACGGTGATGGCGTCGGCGGCTTTCCCGCCCGCTTCGATGATCATGTGCCCTCAGTCCTGATTCACCGGATACGGCACGGGCTGGAGGTCGTGGACCTGGACGATCAGCTGTGTGGCCAGCGCCCGATGCAACAGATGGAACTCGTCCAGGCCGATGGCGGTCTGATGACGGGTCTCCATCACCCGGCCGTCGTCGTCCTGGCCGTAGATGTCAGCCAGGACTCCGATGGGGGAGCAGTCGCCGACCGTGTAGACGGCAGGGCTTTCCATGGGCAGATACGGGTAGGCGCTCAGGGCCTCGCTGACGCACCCCTTGCACGTGGCCGGTCCGACCGTAGGCCACGTCTCGGCATGGTCACCGGGCAGCGGGGAGGCCATGACCCACCAGACGCGCCCGGTCTCGGGGTCCACGGCTGACCCGCCGCACACCCGGCACAGTCGCTTGAGCATGCAGCGGCGCTGACGCAGCGTATGGATCTTGGACCACAGGATCGTTCCAGCTCGCGCGGTGCCGCAGCGAGCCCACAGCACCCCGAACATCCACTCCTGCGAAAGCGCGTCCGGGTAGGTCAGCCGGGGCACCCCGGCCGCCATCTCGAAGGTGACCGGCAGGTCCACGCTCTCCTCGGCGTACGGCGTCACGTAGGGCTTGCGAAGGGCGACGCCGACCGCCGCGGGGCCGGTCATCTTGCCCTCCAGGCCGGTGTGAGCGTCCACGTCACCCGCGCGGCCAGGCACTCCAGCTCAAGCGCGCGAAACGTCGGGGCGGTCACACTGGGGACGCTCGCGGAAGCGCCCCTGCGGTGTGCCTCGAAGGTGCCGTCCGGGAGTTCGGTCACGTCGGACTCCGGTATCTCCCGCCTCACCCGGCGTCCTTCGGGAGCGTGGCGAGGATCAGGTCCACCACCGCGTGCGGCTGGTCTCCATTCACCTGCTGGCAGCCGACCTCGACCGTGGGAAGAGAGACCAGGAAGCCGCCGGCGCGTTCACCTACCATCACGGTGGCCACCTCCCAGCCTCCACGGCTGAAGGCGACCAGCTCGACCCGATCGGTTCGGGGGAAGAGATTCGTCTCCTTGCCGTACAGGCGAAGCCCTACCCGGTGAATGATTGATGTTTTGATGCCCTGGGCCTTGAGGAGTTGCTCAAGCTCGGACAACTGGTCTACCCGGCGCTGTCCCGCGCTGCTGCTCTGGCCCCCCGTGCTGGGCTCTGTCGCTGTCTGTCCGGATGCCATGGCTCAGACCGTAGGAGTCGACGACTCTTTCCCGCACCTGCGGCACAGTCCGTAATCACTCGGATCTATGGGCGGCATTGAGCTGCCTTTTTGCTGATCTTCAGATCATCGCCCATTGAGATGGGTAATCTGGCCCCGAACCAATGAGGAGGCGAGTGATGCCTACCCGGAGTCAGGGCGGAGGAAGCCCTCAGGTGCGAGGGCGTGAACTGGCGCGTATCGGAAAGCAGCTCTGGCAGGAGACGGGCTCGGTCAAGAGAGCCGCCATCGAGCTGATGAATCAGCATCCGGACATACCTAGCCTTCAGGCGCATCGCTACGTATGCGGTCTCTCTCAGGACCAAGCCGCCGTTCGATACAACGAGGTGGCCGGACACCAAACCAGTCTGGGGGGCACCTCCATCAACGCATGGGAAACGTGGGCGCGTGCCCGCACCGGAGCCGGGTCGCCCCCGTCTTTCTCAAGCCTGTTGATCCTCGCCACCGCGTACAGCGCCGGCCCTTTGGGGGTGGCGAACGATCACGTCTCACCTGGTGATCTGGTCGCTGAGGCATATGAGCGCCTCGCGCCCGAAGACCAGCTCTCGCTGAAGAGGTTCACTGCCGCCGATTCACCTAGTCCGCAGATAGGCTCAAAAGAACACTCGGTCGAGCCAAGCTCACGAATGATCTCCACTGAAGACAACATCACCGGTCCCGACTTCAACCTTGCTGTCCCGACCGTTGAGTACGGGAATCCAGAGATTTGCCTATACTCCTTGCTCAACCCCAAACCAGGTCAGTTGCTGAACCTGACCTGGGCATCATTCGGCTATGGCCTGGAACGGCTTATCCAGCAAATCAAGAACGTCGGGCGACGTGTGGACGTGGACGCCTGTTTCGGGATCAACGAAGCGGGCCTGGTGATGGCGACCTTCCTTGCCTCTGCCCAGTTCGGCCGATGCCCCATCGGATACCTCAAGTGCAACAAGAGCCGGGACTTCATCACCCTCGATCAGGCTTCGGTGTACCCGGGGCTGCCGGAGGCTCCCTCGATCGTCCTATGCGACTTCGAGGTGAAACATGCGGACGTCGTCGGATTCATCACCAGAGAGATTCGCAGACGCTATCCAGGTGCGGAAATCTACTTCGCCGTCTTCGGTGCCATGACGAAGGGGCGGGATCTTGAAGTGGCCGGCTTCGATGATCTGACCGGCGCAGGCATCATGCGGGCCGCAGACTTCAAAGCGGTGTTCATCGCCGCGACGATGAGCCCTCCCGGAATTGAGCCACCCCTAGAACTACGCTGAAAGAACGAAGGTACGTCGTGACGTCCCAGCTCCCTCTACCAGGTATCGCACAGAGCCTCACCGAACTGGTCGCTACGGTGATCAGCGAGATTCGTCCGCGCCTCGTCGAGGCCGCACTTTCGGGTAATCGCTCAGAAAGCCGGAATTATCGGCACGCCGACAACTTTCTGTCGGAACACGATCTGTGGATGCACAACCGCTACCGGGAGCTGTTGACCGAGGTCATTCCGTCGTACGTCTACGCCTCAGAGGAGGCGGATCCTCAGATCATCGGAGATGATCCGGACCCGGACCTGTGTGTTCTGGTCGATCCGCTCGACACGAGCGAGCTAGCGGTCCGCGCCTTGTACGGATACACCCATGTCCTGGTCTACTCACGTAGCCTCGCGCGCCCGATCGTGGCGGTTGTCGGCGATATTTTCCACCATCTTCAGATCTACCTCGCTGTCCGTGACAATGCCGGGCAAGAACAAGCCTTCGTCTTCACAGAAGATAAGATCCCTCATGTACTGCGGCTGAACCGGTTCGCATCGCTGTCAGAGTCGTTGATCACGAATTACTTCATGAAGCCGGCCGAACGTTTCCAACCGCTCGCCCGACAGACTCGCCTGATGGAGGAGTTGAGCCAACCGTCTCAGGACGGTGCCCGCCGGGGTCGGCTCGGTGTGGACTTCGGGTCCATCGGTCTGTGCCATGTCGCCGCAGGCTTCAGTGACGCGATGATCGAGTTCGCGAAGGGCTTCGCCGTCTGGGACCTCGCGCCAGGGCACTACATCCTCAACGCCGCCGGAGGGGTGGTTCTCGATCTCCAGGGCCGTCCTCTCCCTCTGGATTACCAGTTCGGTACCGTGACCGACATCAGGAGGGCCATGGGGCGGCGCCGGAAATTCGTCGCCGCTTCCAGCCTGCCCCTCGCTCAGGGCATCCTTGACGCGATGCGGAAGGTATGAGGCGGGTAAGCGACTTCGGTGGGCCGGTACCTCCCGTAGGTCAGCACAACGTCAGCACCGGTGCTGGCAAATACGGGGATCAACCGGGAACAGCAAGAAGCCCCAGACTCCCGCGCAGGCGCCGTAAGCTGGGGCTCTGTCTCCTGTTTGACCAGGTCGGACCTGGCCCGCCATGGAGCGTGGTGGACGATACAGGGATTGAACCTGTGACCTCTTCCGTGTCAGGGAAGCGCTCTCCCGCTGAGCTAATCGTCCTCGGGTGACATCAGAGCGGAAGACGGGATTCGAACCCGCGACCCTCACCTTGGCAAGGTGATGCTCTACCACTGAGCCACTTCCGCGTGTCTGCTCCGGGTTCCCCCTCGGCGGCACTGGCGCTACTTTACCGGATCGTCGGGACTCCGGTGTCCGCGCATTGAGGTGGAGACGGGATTTGAACCCGTGTACACGGCTTTGCAGGCCGTTGCCTCGCCTCTCGGCCACTCCACCAGCCAGGCCCCGGAGGACCTGCCGGAGCGGAAGACGGGATTCGAACCCGCGACCCTCACCTTGGCAAGGTGATGCTCTACCACTGAGCCACTTCCGCGCGCCCCCGGGCGGATCGCCCGGGGCACGTGAAAACTCTAGCGCTTTCGGCGGGTGGATGTGTGCAACCGGGCTGCTCGCCGCTGAACCTCGGCGGGGGTCACCCGGACGTCGGCGGCCCGCACGAACATCACCCGGTGGCCGAACTGGATCTGGCGATAGCGCGCGTCGCCCCTGATGACCCGGTGTCTCGCCGGGCCGGAGGCCGAGCTCCGCAGGTAGCTGCCCTGCCTCGTCATGCCGAGGCTGTAGGACTGCCCGGCGGGGAAGGTGTACTGGAGCGGGGTGAGGGGCTGCCGGGGGACGCCCCTGGGGTAGGCCGACGGCTCGGGGTAGGCCCGGCCGTACACCTTGACGGAGGCCAGCCCGGGGCGGGGGGTCACCAGGCGGCCGTCGGCGGGTACGGACGTGGGGGCGTCCGCCGGGTCGTGGAACCAGGCCTTCTGCCCGAGGTACCAGATCGCGGTCCAGTCGCCTCTGCGGTCGGCGAGCGCGTAGCGCTGGCCGGTGGAGGCGCGGGCCGCGTGGTCGTAGACGCTGTAGGTGGAGCCCTCGTGAGGGTGCTTGCCGATGTCCTTGACCAGCGGGGCGGAGGGGGAGGGGCGGCTGTGCAGCCAGACCGAGGCGGCGCCTCTGGGGCGGCACTCGCCGGACTTGGCGCAGCCGGTGAAGCGGGGCTGGTTGACGGCGTAGTCGGGCCTGATCAGCACCAGGCGCGCGTCCGGGTCGGACGAGCCGGTCAGCGGGCGGCCGAGCAGTTCGAAGTAGTGGCTCCAGTCCCAGTAGGGGCCGGGGTCCTGGTGCATGCCGCGCACACTGGCCGGGGTGGTGCCCGGCACGTTGTCGTGGCCCAGGATGTGCGCCCGGTCCAGCGGAATGTCGTACTTGCCGGCGAGGTGGCGGACCAGTCTGGCGGAGGAGCGATACATCGCCTCGGTGTACCACGCCCCCTTGGCCAGGTAGCCCTCGTGCTCCAGGCCGATGGAGCGGGCGTTGAAGTACCAGTTGCCCGCGTGCCAGCCGACGTCGTCGCCCCGCAGGTGCTGGGCGATGTGCCCGTCGCTGGAACGCAGCGTGAAGTGCCAGCTCAGGTAGGCGGGGTTCTTGACCAGCCGGGTCATGACGTCGTAGCCGGTCTCCCCGTCGTGGATGACGATGTAGTCGATCTGACGGTGTCCGCGATATTTGCTGTGGTTGCCGTATCCGCCGTTCTTGAGGCGCTGGTAGGCGGCGGGGATCCACTCGCAGGAGACGGTGGCCGGGCAGTCGGGCGCGGCGGCTCCGGGGGCGCGGCGCAGCCCGGCCGGGCCGGAGGGGCGCGGCGGGACCAGATTCGGGGCCGCGGGCAGGACCACCCGCTCGCCGTCGTCGGTCATCCGCGTGGCACCGGCGCGGATCGTCGCGTAGACCTCGTCCGCGAAGAACTCGGCCGCCCCGGCGTCCGGCGAGCCGGAGTAGCGGGCCACCGCGTCGTACCAGTGCGCCGGGTCGGCGCTCGGCTCCCGCCCGGCGCGCCGCTGATAGTCGGCGAGCAGCGCGGCGCCCCCCTGGATGTTGGCCACCGGATCCCCGCGCAGCGCGGCCGGGTCGGTCGCGGTCAGCTCCGCGGCCCGGCGCAGGGTGTTCTCGGGCGGGACCGGGGCGATGGCCGGGACGTCGATCGGGTGCGGCCGGGTCTCGTCGCCGCGCGGGTCTCCGCTCGTGTGCCGGTGCGAACCGGGCCGGATCCGGACGTCGACCAGGTGCATCGGGCCGTAGCCGCCGGAGACGCTGGGCCGGCCGCCGTTGGAGTCCCACCGGGACTCCAGGTACGAGACGGCGAGCAGCACGCTCTCCGGCACGCCGTACGCCCGGGCCGCCAGCTCGAAGGCCGCCTGGCGGCCGGTCCCGCCGCGGAGGTCGCCGCCGGGGCCGCCGGACCTGGAACCACCGGACCTGGAGCCGTGGGTGCGGCCGGGGCCGCGCGTGAGGCCGGCGGGAGGGCCGGGGGTGGGGTCGGGGACGAGGGCGGGGCCGGGGTCGCGGCCGGGGCCTGGGCGGGTGCCGGGGGTCCCTGTCGCGGCCGCGGGGCCGGGGCCCGTCGCCGGCGAGGTGCCGGCGGCCGTTCCGCGGACGGTCTCGTCGGCCGTCGTCCCCGAGGGCGCGGCCTCCCAGGCGGCGGGGATCAACACGGCGAGGGCGGCAACTATCGAGATCCCCGGCAGACGACGCATACGTGGTTCCTCTCCACCAGATGGCTACCCAGAGTCATGAGAGATTACCGATTGTTTCGTCATCGGGGGGAGAGGGGGGAAGGGTAATAATTTTTGCCTGAAATCGGGCAGAAAACTTGGTGAATCCCGTTCGGGTGCGTATGGTCCTCCTCTGTGTCCACGGCATGGCATCCCCACGACGACCTGATCGCCCATCTGACCCGGACCAGTGTGCTCGGCCCCGGTGAGGCGGCGCGGGTCGTGGCGGACGTGCTGGCCTACTTCTCCGAGCCCACCGGGGCGTTCGTCCGGCGTCGGCACGCCGAACTGAAGGCCAGGGGGCTGGTCAACGACGAGATCTTCCCCAGGATCGCCGTCGAGTTGCAGGCCCGTCGTGTCGCGGCACCGGAACTCTCCCTGCGCCAACTGCGCCGGATCGTCTATGGGTAAGGAGCGGCCAGATGTGCGGAATCGTGGCCTATGTAGGGTCGAAGGACGCGGCGCCGATTCTGTTGGAGGGGTTGCAGCGTCTTGAGTACCGGGGCTACGACTCGGCCGGCGTGGTGGTCTCCAACAAGGGCCTGAAGATGCGCAAGGTCAAGGGCAGGGTGGCGGACCTGGCGGCGGTCGTGCCCGCGCGGTTCAAGGGAACCCTGGGCATCGGGCACACCCGCTGGGCCACCCACGGCGCGCCCAGCGACGTCAACGCCCACCCGCACCTGTCCGCCGACGAGCGGATCGCGGTCGTGCACAACGGCATCATCGAGAACGCCGACGAGCTGCGCGCCAAGCTGGAGGCCGACGGCGCGGTCTTCCTGTCCGAGACCGACACAGAGGTGCTGTCCCACCTGATCGCCCGCACCGTCGAGGAGACCGACTCGCTCCAGGAGGCGGTCCGGAGCGCGCTCAAGCGCGTCGTCGGCACCTACGGCATCGCGGTGATCGACGCCCGGCGCCCCGGCGAGGTGGTCGTGGCGCGCAACGGCAGCCCGATCGTTCTGGGCATCGGGGAGAAGGAGATGTTCGCCGCCTCCGACGTGTCCGCGCTGGTCCGCTACACCCGCCAGGTGGTCCACCTGGAGGACGGTGAGCTCGCGGTGCTGAGGGCCGACGGGTTCCACACCTTCGCCAGCGACGCGCGGGAGACGGCCAAGGAGCCGCTGACCGTCGACTGGGACGCCGGGCACTACGACACCGGCGGCTACGAGCACTACCTGCTCAAGGAGATCTCCGAGCAGCCCGACACCGTGGCCAGGACGCTGCGCGGACGCCTGGACGACCGTTTCCACATCGCCCACCTGGGCGGCCTCAACATGGACGCGCGGGAGACCAGGTCGTTCCGCCGGGTGAAGATCATCGGTTGTGGCTCCGCCTACTACTCGGGGCAGATCGGCGCCCAGCTCATCGAGGAGCTGGCGCGGATCCCGGCCGACGCCGAGCCCGCCAGCGAGTTCCGCTACCGCAGCCCGGTCGTGGAGGCCGACACTCTGTACGTGGCGATCAGCCAGTCGGGGGAGACCTACGACACCCTCGCCGCCGTCCAGGAGCTCAAGCGCAAGGGCGGCCGGGTGCTGGGCATCGTCAACACCGTCGGCAGCGCGATCGCCAGGGAGTGCGACGGCGGCCTCTACCTGCACGCGGGGCCCGAGGTCTCGGTGGCGAGCACCAAGGCGTTCACCTCGACCGCGGTGGCCTTCGCGCTGCTGGCCCTCCACCTGGGCCGGGTGCGCGACCTGTCGCCGGCGAACGGCCGCCGCATCTGCGAGGGGCTGCGCGCGCTCCCCGGGCAGATCGAGGAGATCCTCGCGCTGGAGCCGCGGATCGCGGAGCTGGCGCGTAAGTACGCCGACTCGCCGAGCATGATGTTCGTGGGCCGGGTCCGGGGATATCCGGTGGCCAGGGAGGGCGCGCAGAAGCTCAAGGAGATCTCCTACGTGCACGCCGAGGCCTATCCGGCCAGTGAGCTCAAGCACGGGCCGCTGGCGCTGATCGGCCCGGAGATGCCGACCGTGGCGATCGTCCCGGACGACGAGCTGCTGGACAAGAACCTCACCACGCTGGGCGAGATCCGCGCGCGCGGCGGGCGGGTGCTCATGGTCGGGCATCGTACGGCCGACCCGAGGCTTGCCGACGACTGCGTCGTGGTGCCCAGGAACGAGACCGAGCTGGACCCGATCCTGCTGTCGATCCCGCTCCAGCTCTTCGCCTACCACGCCGCCGTGGTGCTGGGCCGCGATGTGGACAAGCCTCGCAACCTGGCCAAGAGCGTCACCGTGGAGTGATGCCCGCCGTCCGCCGACGGTGACCCCCGGCATGTGACAGATGGTGACATGCCTGTAACGTGAAGTGTTGAGGGGTCTGGGGGATCTCGGCGGAAGGACGCTTATGTACCGTAGGCGGTTCCTTGCGCTCGCGCTGGGGGTCATGGCCGCCGGCGGCTGCGGCAGGGCGGGCGACTCCGGCGCGGCGCCGGCGGGCCGGCTCACCATCGTCGCGCCCGCGGGGCGGGGGCAGGGCTGGGACCGGACCGCCCGCGCGCTGGCCGCGGTCCTGCGCGGGGAGGGACTGGCGCGGGCGGTCGAGGTGAGCAACTACCCGGGCAACGTGGGGGTGGCCGCGCTGAGCGCGTTCACCGCCACCCGGGGCGCGTTCGCGCGCGAGGGCAGGCTGCTCCTCACCGGCATGCCGATGGTGGCCGGGGCGGAGATCGCCAACGCCGACTCCGTGACGGAGGCCACCACCCCGCTGGCCCGGCTGGTCGGCGACTGGGCCGCCCTGGTCGTCCCGGCGCACTCCCTGCTGCGCAGCTTCGAGGACTTCGCCGCGGTGCTCCGCCGCAACCCGGCCGAGATGATGGTGGGCGGACGGCTGGAGGGGGGCTCCGACCACGTGCTCTACGGCATGATCGGCAGGTGCCTGGGGGTGGACGTCCGGCTGCTCGACTACGCGGGATACTCCGGCGGAGCAGAGGCCGCCGAGGCGCTCTACGAGGGCCGGGTGGCCGCGATCCTGGGGTCGGCGCGCTCCTTCATGCCGGACATCGCCGCGGGCCGCGTGCGGCCGCTGGTGGTCTCCTCCGCCGAGCGGATCGAGGGGATCGACGCGCCGACGCTGATGGAGCGGGAGGTCCGGCTGGAGTACACCGACTGGTGCGGGCTGCTCGGCCCGCGCGGCATGAGCGCCGGGGACCGGGAGGAGGCCCTCGCCCTGTGCGACCGGATCGACGCCTCGCCCCGCTGGCAGGCCGTCTGCGCGGCCAACGGCTGGAACCGGGTCTACCTGAGCGGCGACGATTTTCGTCAGTGGCTCGTCACCGAGACCCGCCGTACCCGGGGAGTGCTCAACGAGCTTGGATTAATGAGGTCTATCGACACAAGTTGTTGGGGTAGTTGCGTCGGGCGGCACTAGATGTAGGATCCTGGTCGTTGCTGGTTCGCCCATCGGGGCGAGGTAAGAGGGAACCCGGTGAAAGTCCGGGACTGCCCCGCAGCGGTGAGCGGGAACGACCGCCGTCATGAAGCACTGGGTGAGGTCTGCCTGGGAAGCGACGGCCAGTAGGCATGCGCCAGGCGCCCGCGAGTCCGAAAACCTGCCGGTGACGTGATTGGTCCAGGGCCTCGTGGGAGGGCCCGCGGAGCGAGGCGGTCCGGCGTGCCCGGAACCGTCTGTGACGCGTGCGTCCCTTCCGGTTGAGAGCCGTGCGGGGAATACGAACGCGCGAGGGGTAGCACGTGACACAGACCTTGGTCGACGTCGCCGAGGAGATCGGGCGGAACCCGGCAGACCGCCGGTTGGCCATCGAGGAGGCCGCGGCCCGGGTGATCACCGACCCGGAGAACTCCAGGGTGGCCGCCGGACTGCTGGCCGAGCTGATCGCCGACGAGGCGGCCGGGAACGGGGTCCGCACCTTCTCCGAGTCCGTCGCCGCGACCCACGCGGCCGGGCTCGTCCAGGACGGGCTGGCCGCGTTCGTGACCGCCAACGCCGCCGTGCTCGACGCGCTGGTGGCACCGGACGCCGACGCCCGCTTCGAGTACTTCGGGCTGCGCACGGTCTACGACCGCTACCTGCTGCGCCACCCCGAGACCCGGAAGGTCCTGGAGCGCCCCCAGCACTTCTTCCTCCGGGTGGCCTGCGGCCTGTCGGAGACGGTCGAGGAGGCCGCCGAGCTGTACGCGCTCATGGCGACCCTGTCCTACCTGCCCAGCTCGCCCACCTTGTTCAACTCCGGGTCGCGCAGGCCCCAGCTGTCGTCCTGCTTCCTGCTCGACTCCCCGAGGGACGAGCTGGAGTCCATCTACGACCGGTACGGGCAGGTCGCGCGGCTGTCGAAGTACGCCGGGGGGATCGGCATCGCCTGGACCCGCGTCCGCTCGCGCGGCTCGCTGATCCGGGGCACCAACGGCCACTCCAACGGCATCGTGCCGTGGCTGCGCACCCTGGACTCCAGCGTCGCCGCGGTCAACCAGGGGGGACGCCGCAAGGGCGCGGCCTGCGTCTACCTGGAGTCCTGGCACGCCGACGTCGAGGAGTTCCTCGAACTGCGCGACAACACCGGCGAGGAGGCCCGCCGCACCCACAACCTGAACCTCGCCAACTGGATCCCGGACGAGTTCATGCGCCGGGTCGAGGCCGACGGCGTGTGGTCGCTGTTCGACCCCAAGGAGGTCCCGCACCTCACCGACCTGTACGGCGCCGCGTTCGAGGAGGCCTACCGGGCCGCCGAGGCCGAGGGCCGGTTCGTCAAGCAGATCCCGGCCCGCGCCCTGTACGGCCGCATGATGCGCACCCTCGCCCAGACCGGCAACGGCTGGATGACCTTCAAGGACGCAGCCAACCGGACCTCCAACCAGACGGCCCGGCCCGAGAACGTCATCCACCTGTCGAACCTCTGCACCGAGATCCTGGAGGTCACCAGCGACGCCGAGACCGCCGTGTGCAACCTCGGATCGATCAACCTCGCCGCCCACCTGGACGGCCGGGACATCGACTGGGCACGGCTGCGCCGGACCGTCCGCATCGCCGTGCGGTTCCTGGACCGGACCATCGACCTGGGCTTCTACCCGACCCCCGAGGCCCGCGCCGCCAACGAGCGGTGGCGGCCGATCGGGCTGGGCCTGATGGGCCTGGCGGACGTGTTCTTCACCCTGCGGCTGCCGTTCGACTCGCCGGAGGCGCTGGAGCTGTCCACCCGGATCTCCGAGGAGATCGCGCTCGCCGCCTACGCCACCTCGGCGGATCTGGCGGTGGAGCGGGGACGTCACCCCTCCTACTCCGAGACCCGGGCCGCTCGCGGGGTGCTCCACCCCGACCACTACGACGCCGCGCGGTCGCCGGAGTGGGCGGCGCTCAGGGAGCGGGTCGCCGAGACGGGCCTCCGTAACTCGCTGATGATCGCGATCGCCCCCACGGCCACGATCGCCTCCATAGCGGGCTGCTACGAGTGCATCGAACCCCAGGTCTCCAACATCTTCAAGCGCGAGACCCTGTCGGGGGAGTTCCTCCAGGTCAACCGGTATCTCGTCCGCGACCTTTCGGCCCGTGGCCTGTGGACCCCGGTGATCCGGGACGCCATCAAGCGGGCCGACGGCTCCATCCAGGACGTTCCCGGCATGCCCGAGGACCTGAAGTCGCTCTACCGGACCGCATGGGAGCTGCCGCAGAAGGCGCTCATCGACCTGGCCGCCGCGCGCACGCCGTACATCGACCAGTCGCAGTCGCTCAACCTCTTCATGGCCACGCCGACCATCGGCAAGCTCTCCTCGATGTACGCCTACGCCTGGAAGTCGGGCCTCAAGACCACCTACTACCTGCGTTCCCGCCCGGCCACCAGGATCGCGCAGACCACCGTGGCGCAGACCGTCGCCGAACCGGAGGCCGTGGCCTGCTCCCTGGAGAACCCCGAGTACTGCGACGCCTGCCAGTAGGCGCCCCCCTTTTCTTCGCGAAAGGCCTGCCCGATGCTGCTCGACCCTGGAATGGACCTCACCCTCCGGCCCATGCGCTACCCGGAGTTCTACGAACGCTACCGGGCCGCGATCCGCAACACCTGGACCGTGGAGGAGGTCGACCTCAACTCCGACCTGGCCGACCTGGCCAGGATGACGCCGGAGGAGCGCCACCTGATCAACCGCCTCGTCGCGTTCTTCGCGACCGGCGACTCGATCGTGGCCAACAACCTGGTGCTCAACCTCTACCAGCACGTCAACGCCCCCGAGGCGCGCCTGTATCTCAGCAGGCAGCTGTTCGAGGAGGCGGTGCACGTCCAGTTCTACCTCACCCTGCTGGACACCTACCTGCCCGACCACGAGGAGCGGGTCAAGGCCTTCGCCGCGGTCGAGCACATCCCCTCGATCCGGGACAAGGCCGAGTTCTGCTTCCGCTGGATCGACTCACTCGGCGGGCTGACCCGCCTGGAGTCGAGGGACGACCGGCGGGCGTTCCTGCTCAACCTCATCTGCTTCGCCGCGTGCATCGAGGGGCTGTTCTTCTACGGCGCGTTCGCCTACGTCTACTGGTTCCGTTCCAGGGGCCTGCTCAGCGGTCTGGCCACCGGGACCAACTGGGTGTTCCGCGACGAGTCCATGCACATGGAGTTCGCCTTCGGCGTGGTGGACACCGTACGGGCCGAGGAGCCCGGGCTCTTCGACGACGAGCTCGGCGCCCAGGTCACCCAGATGATCGAGGAGGCGGTGGAGGTCGAGCTGGCCTTCGCGGCCGACCTGTGCGGCGACGGCCTGTTCGGGATGAACGTCGGCCAGATGAGGCAGTACCTTGAGTACGTGGCCGACCAGCGGCTGGTCCGGCTCCGGCTGCCCGTCCGGTACGGCACCGCCAACCCGTTCGCGTTCATGGAGCTGCAGGACGTTCAGGAACTGGCCAACTTCTTCGAGCGGCGGGTCTCGGCCTACCAGGTGGCCGTCGAGGGAAACGTCGCCTTCGACGAGTCCTTCTGAGGGGACGGATCCGTCCGCGGGACGCCTAGGGTGTCCCGCTGGGGCGGAGCACCCGGGCGGCGCCGGCGATCAGGGCGGTGGCCAGGATCCAGCCGGAGGCGACCAGGGTCCAGGCCAGCCACCGGGTCCAGCCGACCGGCTCCCACGCCCCCCGCTGCTCGAAGACGCTCACCGGGGCGAGCAGGTCCAGCGTGTAGACGAACGGCTGGAAGTTCCTGATCTCGTCCGGGTCGATCTGCGCGGGGGGCACGGCGGCGAAGATCGCGGTGCCCGCGGTCAGCAGCACCGCCACCCAGAGCCCGGCCAGCCAGGGGCGGTAGCCGTATCCCACGACGAGGTCGAGCAGCCGGCCCCAGATCTTGCCGGTGGGCTTGAGCGTGCGGCGGCGGCGGCGCTGCTTGGCCAGCAGCACCCGGCGGGCGTCCGGCTCGTGGCCGATCCGGCGGAACCAGCCGGCCAGCTGCTCGTACGGCTGCGGCCGGTAGCCGTCCGGGTCCCTGGCCAGCCACGCCAGCCGCTGGGCCACGGTCCACTCACCACCGCGCAGCGCCTCGTAGACCAGCCCGTTGAGAAGGACCCCCGCCGGATAGCTGGCCGGGCTGTCGAGCAGGAGGCCGATCCGGGAGTAGGCGAGGTTGACCTCCCCCTTGAGGGAGGCCGGCCGCAGGATCAGCTCGTCCAGCTGGGCGTGGCTGAGGTGAAGCACCCGGCCCGGGGCCTCCATCGTCGCGCTGTCGAAGGAGAGGACCCCGTTGACGCGCGCGTTCCGCATCCGGATCGTGCCCGACGAGGCGAACCCCGCGCTGAACTCCGCGGCCCCCGACTCCACGAAGTCCGCCTGCACGGCGTAGGGGCCGGTCGCGGTGATGACCGACCTCTGCAGGTAGAGCCCGCCGCGGAACTTCGCCCCGATGATCCGCAGGCCGCCGGTGACCCGGGTGTCCCGGATGAACGCCCCGCCCTCCACGACCATGCCACCCGCCCACAGCGCCCACTGGCTCTGGCCGATGCCCCGCTCCAGCATCTCCGCCTCGGTGAACGGGCTCCGCGCGTCCTCCAGCATGCTCTCCGAGGCCCTGGGCTTTCCCGCGGGAGCCGACAGCCGCATTCTGGAGAGCCGGAACTGGCCGTTCACCTGGGCGTTGTCCAGGCGGATCCCGCTGTGGACCGTGGAGCCGTCGAACTCAAGCAGGCCGTTGACCGTGCACCGGGCCGCCCGGATCCGCCCCATCTCGCACCCGCGGAACCGTACGCCCACGGTGGTGGTGTCGGTCAGGGAGACGTCCTCGGGGAGGTAGCAGTTGAGCATGTGCAGCTTGCCGGTCAGGACGGCGTCCGACACGTCCAGTGTCCCCGCCACCCGGGCGCCCGCCAGCCGCAGTCCGGCGGTCCTGCCCGGTTCGGGCTCCCGCGCGCCGAGCAGCAGCGCCGCGACGACCTCCGCCCGGACCGTCCGCTCCGGCCCCCACTCCTCGCCGTTCGCCGGGTCGTCGGCGCCGGCCTCCCCGGTGCGCAGATCCACCCAGACCCCGGACGGATAGGCGTTCCAGACCCGCCGCTCGGCCGGGCTCAGCCGCCGGAACTCCCGTGTCAGCCGTGGCACCCGGAGCCCCTTTCCGGGAGTCCGCGGTCGCGGCGGCCGTCGCGGTCGTCACAGCGTCCGGGGTGCCCGCCGTACGCCTCGCGGGCCCGACGCGGTGACGTGCGGCAAGGTGACGTGCGGGAACGGGTACGGCGCCGGCGAAGGATTCCGAACATCCGGCCTCTCGGGCTCAGGGGGTCCGCCATGTGACTGGGGAGACGTCCCGGAAGAATCTACCCGGTAAAGATCTCTAATGGTGGTGAATCATCCGTTGGCCACCATGTCGCCACGTTGTTCATTAATCGTCCAGACGCCTACCGGTCGACGATCTCGTTCTTGCCGATGACCACGACACCGTTCCGGGTCACCGCGAAGCGGCTGCGATCCTCTTCGAGGTCGAAGCCGATCCGGGCGCCGTCCGGGATGACCACGTTCTTGTCGACGATGGCCTTGCGGACCACGGCGCCCCGGCCGACCTTCACGTTGTCCATCAGCACCGAGTCCTCGACCAGGGAGTGGGAGTGCAGTATCACTCCGGGGGAGAGGATGGAGCGCTCGGCCAGGCCGCCGGAGACGATCACTCCTGCGGAGACCAGCGAGTCGATCGCCCGGCCCACCCGGTCGCCCTCGTTGTGCACGAACTTGGCCGGGGGCAGCGGGTCGTGGCCGGTGTAGATCGGCCACCGGCTGTTGTAGAGGTTGAAGACCGGGTGCGCCGAGATGAGGTCCATGTGGGCCTCGTAGTAGGCGTCGAGGGTCCCGACGTCCCGCCAGTAGCCCCGGTCCCGCTCGGTGGAGCCGGGCACCATGTTGTCGGCGAAGTCGTAGACCTCCGCGCTACCCGACTTAACCATCATCGGGATGATATTTCCGCCTAAGTCATGCTTGCTGGTGGGGTCAAGGGCGTCCTCCCGGAGCGCCTGCAGCATCGCCTGTGTCCTGAAGACGTAGTTGCCCATCGACGCGTACACCTGATCCGGTGCGTCCGGCAGGCCCACGGCGTCCTTGGGCTTCTCCCGGAACGCCACGATCCGCCGCCCCGCCGGATCCGTCTCGATCACCCCGAACTGGTCGGCCAGGGACACCGGCTGCCTGATCGCCGCCACGGTCACATCCGCGCCGGTGTCGATGTGCTGCGCCACCATCTGCCGGGGATCCATCCGGTAGATGTGGTCGGCGCCGAACACGATGACGTGGTCGGGCATCTCGTCGTAGACGAGGTTCAGGTTCTGAAACAGAGCGTCGGCCGAGCCGGAGAACCAGCGGGGCCCGAGCCGCTGCTGCGCGGGCACCGGCGTGACGTAGTTGCCCAGCATGGCCGAGAGGCGCCAGGTGCGGGAGATGTGCCGGTCGAGGCTGTGGTTCTTGTACTGCGTCAGCACCACGATCTGCAGATAGTGACCGTTGGCCAGGTTGGACAGCACAAAGTCGACAAGCCGATATATCCCCCCGAACGGCACCGCGGGCTTGGCCCGATCAGCCGTCAACGGCATCAGCCGTTTGCCTTCGCCGCCGGCCAGCACGATCGCGAGGACTCTCATAACCAGGACCTTAACCTGACGAACAGGCCTGAAACACTAGGGTGATCGTATGCGCGTTGATCTGCTGAGTCGTGAGTATCCCCCCGAGGTGTACGGCGGCGCCGGGGTCCATGTCGAGTACCTCGCCAGGGAGCTGCGCCGGCTGGCGGACGTCCGGATCCGCTGCTTCGGGGCGCCCCGTCCCGAGGACGGCGTCGACGCGTACCGGGTGCCCGGCGGGCTGGAGACGGCCAACGCCGCGCTCCAGGTGCTCGGCGTCGACCTGGAGATGGCCGCGGGCTGCCGGGGCGCGGACCTGGTGCACAGCCACACCTGGTACGCCAACTTCGCGGGACACGTCGCGAAGATGCTGTACGGCACGCCGCACGTGGTGACCACGCACAGTCTGGAGCCGTTGCGGCCGTGGAAGGCCGAGCAGCTCGGCGGCGGCTACACGCTCTCCTCGTGGGCCGAGCGCGGCGCGCTGGCGAGCGCCGACGCGATCATCGCCGTCTCGGAGGGGATGCGGCGTGACGTGCTCGCCTGCTACCCCGGGATACCGGAGGAGAGGGTCTCGGTGATCCACAACGGGATCGACACCGCCGAGTACGCCCCCGACCCGGGCACCGCCGTCCTGGACGGGCACGGCATCGACGCCGGCCGGCCGTACGTCGTGTTCGTGGGCAGGATCACCCGGCAGAAGGGATTGGTCCACCTGCTCCACGCGGCGAGGGACATCCACCCCGACGCCCAGCTCGTGCTCTGCGCGGGCGCGCCCGACACACCGGAGATCGCCGCCGAGGTCGCCGGGCTCGTGCGGGGGCTGGACCGGGACGGCGTCGTCTGGATCTCGGAGATGCTGCCGCGCCCGGAGGTGATCCAGATCCTCACCCACGCCACCGTGTTCGTCTGTCCCTCGGTCTACGAGCCGATGGGCATCGTGAACCTGGAGGCCATGGCCTGCGGGACCGCCGTCGTGGCCACCGCCACCGGCGGTATCCCCGAGGTGGTCGCCGACGGCTCGACCGGACTGCTGGTCCCGATCGGGCGGTCCGCGGCCGACGGCACCCCCGACGACCCCGAACGGTTCGCCGCCGGCCTGGCCGAGCGGGTCAACCTGCTGCTCGCCGACCCGGAGCGCGCCGCCGAGATGGGCGCGGCCGGACGGAGCCGGGCCGTGGAGCACTTCTCCTGGACCCGGATCGCCGAGCAGACCATGGACCTCTACCGATCGGTCATCCGGCCGTGATCCGCCGCCTTGTGCGGCGAATGCGCCAAGAGGGGGGTTCCATCGGTGGGTAAGGTCGGGGCCGTGAACTTTCGAATGAGGATCACCGACCGCCACGGCGGAGTCAGCGCGGAGCCGTACGGCAGCCGCAACCTCGGGGGCATGTGCGGCGACGACCCGGAGGCGGTCGCCGTCAACCGGGCCAGGACCGCCGCCGAGTTCGGCCTGGACCGGGTCGTGTTCATGCGGCAGGTGCACAGCGCCGACGTCCGGTACGTGAGCGAGCCGTTCGGCGACGACCCGCCGCCGCTGGACGGCGTCTGCACCGACGTGCCCGGACTCGGCCTGGCGGCGCTCTGCGCCGACTGCGCCCCCGTTCTGCTGGCCGACCCGAGTGCGGGCCTGGTCGGGGCCGCGCACTCCGGCCGGGTCGGCACCGTTCTCGGCGTGGTCCCCGCCCTGGTGGAGGAGATGGCCGGACGCGGAGCGGACCCGGCGGGAATGACCGCCCTGATCGGCCCGATGGCCTGCGGCACCTGTTACGAGGTGCCCGCCGCGCTCCGCGCCGAGGTCGCGGCCGTGCTGCCCGAAGCCTGGTCGATCACCCGTCAGGACACCCCGGCCCTCGACCTGCGCGCCGCGATCATCTCGCAGCTCGCCAAGGCGGGGGTCCGTGACGTCACCCACGACACCCGCTGCACCATCGAGACCGCCGACCTCTTCTCCCACCGCAGGGACCGGCGGACCGGCCGTTTCGCCGGCTACGTCTGGCTGGAGACCTGAGCCGGGGTCAGGACGGGACGCGCTCCAGCACGATCACCGGGATCTCCCGGTCGGTCTTGGTCTGATACTCGTCGTAGGGCGGCCAGGCCGCGGTCATGATCGGCCAGAGTTCGGCCTTCTCCTCGGGGGTGGCCGTGTGCGCCCTCGCCCTGAACCGGTCACCCCGCACCTGGACCTCCACCTCCGGGTCGGCCTGCAGGTTGAGATACCAGGTCGGCGGGGCGTCGGCGCCGCCGTTGGAGGCCACCACGAGATAGTCGTCTCCGTGGCGCTGGTAGATGAGCGGCGCGTCGCGCCGCTCGCCGGTCCGGCGGCCGGTGGTGGTCAGGATCAGGGCCGTGGTGCCCTGCCAGTCGTGCCCCTCGGCGCCGTCGGTCGCGCGGTAGCGCTCGACGTGCTCTCTCCCGAACAACATGATCGATCCCCCTCTGACGGTACTCACGCCTGCTCAGTACCCCCCTCGGGGGATCTCTCACGTCAGCCTAGGGCCAGGATGCTCCCGTAGGCGCGTGCCGCGAGGTCGGCGATGAGCCCGTGCGCGCCGAGCGGGTCGGCGCACGCGATCCCGTTCTCCGCCGCCGCGGCGCGCGCCAGCCCGGGATCGGCCTCGGGGCCGATGAAGCACGGGGACAGCGCGATGCGCTCGACGCCGATGCCCCGCAGCCGCTCGGCCGCGGCCGCGACGGCGGGCGCCCCGTCCAGGGAGGCGACCAGGACGGGGAGCGTCAGCCGAGAGGCGAGCAGTACGGCCGTCGCCTGCCCCTCCGCGGCCGCGGCCTCGCCGCCGACCGTGGCCAGGATGACCGCGTCGATCGGGCTGGAGACGTTGAGCAGGCGCATCCGGTCGGCCCGGGCGAGGTCCTTCTCGGCCAGCCGGATGTGCAGCGCCTCGGCGAGCAGCGGATGGGGGCCGAGCGGTTCGGTGACCGTCACGGACACCCCGCTCGCCGCGACGGCCGTGGCGATCAGCGGGTCCGCTACCGGGTGCGGGCAGGTCAGCAGCGGCACCACGATGGCGGCGACGCCGTCCTTGGGGCGTTTGCCGGCGGCCGTCTCCAGCTCGGAGGTCAGCTCCTTGCCGTCTCTGCCGAGGCCGGCCAGGCGGACCTCGATCTGGGGGTTGTCCACCCGTATCAGGGCCGCCAACTCGGTGGCGGCGCCGGAGGCGTCGCCGAGCGCGGCCAGCACCAGCGCGGGTGCCTCGGGCGGAAGCTGGGCGGGCACGGGTCTGCGGTGCCGGCCGGAGGGCCGCACGGCGCGTCCGCGCACAGGGAGGATGGAACTCTCACTCACATGCGCGGACTCTAGAGCTATTTTATGATCTTTGTAATGAGAAACGGCAGCAATTTTGTCACGACATTTTCCGAGGGGGCCTTCCGCCGCGCGCGATGGGCCCTCATCCAGGGGCTGGGCGGAGTATGCCGAGAGGTGTAGTCCGGGCTGCGCCGAGCGGCGGATGTCATGGTCATCGGGCTCCGGGACACTTCAGGCCGACGGTTTCCCAGAGGTTTCCGGGGTTTTCCGGGAGAGAGGTGGCTCCGGTGGGGTCCGAGGTCGCGCAGGCAGGCCGCACGCTGACCGTGCTGCGGATCGTCATCGCGCTGAACGCGGTGGCGATCCTCGTCCAGGCGGTGACCGCCGGGCGGTTGCTGAACGGAGGCGCCGCGGGGGCGCACGCCATGGGAGCCGGCGCGGTTCACCTGCTGGGCCTGGTCCAGCTGGTGGCGGCCGTCGTGCTCTGGCGTCCGGGCCGCGGGCCGGGCCGGCCGGCACTGGCGAGCCTGGCCCTGCTCCTCCTCGGCCTCGCCCAGTCCGCGGTCGGCGGCGCGGGTAACACGGCGCTGCACGTCCCGTTCGGCGTGACGCTGTTCGGCGGGGTCGTCGCCATGGCGGTGTGGGCCTGGCCCCGCGCCGGATCGGGATCCCCGAGGCCGGTCCCCGGCGAGGGGTGAGGGCGGGCTCCCCGCGACACTCAGACGTCCCTGTGTCCCTCCCACTCGTCCTCAAGGGCCGAGTGGACGACCGAGTCGCGCCAGGTGCCGTGGGCCCGCACGTGGTGCCTGATCCTGCCCTCCTCCACCATTCCGGCGACCAGCATCGCGAGCTGGGCGGCGGTGTTGGCGGGGGAGCGGGCGCCCCAGACGCGGTGCAGGCGCAGGTGCCGGAAACCGAACAGCAGCATCAGCCGGATCAGGTCGGTGCCGATGCCCCGGCCCCAGTGGTCGGGGCGGAGCCCCAGGCCGATCTCCGCGCTGTGCGGGTGGTCGGCCTCGATGTGCAGCCTGGCCACCCCGATGGTCTCGCGGTCCTCCAGATCGACCACCGCGAGCAGGTACAGCCGCCGGGGCTCGGCCTTGGCGCCGCGCAGCGCCTCGGTGACGATCCCCTCGACCTCCTCGCGGCTGCGCGGGTCGAACGGCAGGTGCTCGGTGGCGGCCGGATCGCCGTAGACGGCGTGCAGCGCGTCCACGTCATCGTAGGTGACCTCCCTCAGCCGGAGCCTCTTACCGGAGATCTCAACGTGCTCCATGCGCAGACGCTAACGCCTCAGAGGTCCTACGGCTAGAGATCGTTCCACCCGACAAACCCACCAAAGGCGATAAATATTCTTAATCTGTCGAGTTGGTGTCGGCCGGAGGAGCGGTGACCCGGAAGTCACGACGAAGGTGATCTTTCTCGATACAACCCCCGGCCTGCCTCCCGGGATGATCCCGGTGCGGCGCCGTGGCCGCCGGGGCGATGGTGGGCACGATGGGGGACAATGGGCGGATGATCCCTTCTGTCCCTGACGTGCTCGTGGTGACCGGTCCCGGTCTGGTCGCCGATCTCCGGCTGCTCGCGGAGGTCGCCGATCGCGAGTTCGCGGCCCTCGGCGTCAAGGGGAGGACGGTGCCCGCCCCCGGCCTGCCCGATCTCCGGGCCGCCCTGGAGTTCCCCGGCGCCCTGGTCGTCCTCCCGGGCCCGGATCCCGAGGCGCGCGATCTGCTCTCGCGGCGTCCCCACGCGGTCCGGCTCGACCTGACGAGGTCCGTCTCCGGCCCGGGGGACCCGGAGGTCACCCACCTGTACGGCCGGGGAGTCGGGGGGCTGACCTGGGCGATCAGGCACGCCGTACACCGGCTGCGCAGCCCCGCGCGCAGGGTCGCCTACGGTGAGCACCCCGACCAGTGGGCGGAGGTGCGGCCGCCGCGCGAGGACGCGGGACCGGCGCCCGTGGCGGTGCTGGTGCACGGCGGCTACTGGCGCTCGGTCTGGGGCGCGGATCTGATGGACGCGCTCTGCGTCGACCTGGCCGAGCGGGGATTCGCCGCCTGGAACCTCGAATACCGGCGTCCCGACCTGCACGGCTGGGCGGCGACCACCGAGGACGTCGCCCGGGGCGTCGCGCTGGCGGCCGGGGACGTGCCCGGTCCCGTCGTGGTGATCGGCCATTCGGCGGGCGGGCAGCTGGCCCTCCGCGCCGCGGCCGACGACCGCCGGATCACCCTCGCCGTCTCCCTGGCCGGAGTCCTCGACCTGGTGGAGGGCGACCGCAGGCACCTCGGCTCCGGCGCGGTCGCCTCGGCCCTGGGCGGATCGGCCGCCGACCTGCCCGCCGTGTACGGGCGGTCCAGCCCGCTGGAGCGCCTCCCGCTGGGGGTGCCCCAGCTCGTCGCGCAGGGCGACGGCGACGACCTCGACCTGGTCGACCTGAGCCGCCGCTACGCGCGCGCCGCCCAGGAATCTGGCGATGAGGTGACATATCTAGAAATGTCCGGCGACCACTTCGACATCATCGACCCGGCCTCCCCGATCTGGCGGGCAACCGCCGGCGTGATCGCCGGCCGCACGTCCTGACCCCTCCGACCGGGACACCGGTGAGGGCGCCGGATCCGACGCCCCGGCGGTCCCCCCGCCCCCACGGGCGGGCACGGCCGGCAGGGGGCGGTGACGGCGATGTGAGGAGAGGGCCCCACGGGCGGGTACGGCTGGGCGGAACCCTAGGCGGGGGAGAGCGGGCGCCAGGGGACCGGGCTGGACAGGACCATCATGCTCGACGGGTGACCGTACGGCGCGAGCCTGTCGATCAGCTCCTCGAAGGCGGTCATCGAGGAGGCGGCCACCCGCAGCAGGCAGCAGGTGTCCCCGGTCACCCGGTGCACCTCCAGGATCTCCGGCCACGCCAGAGCCTGCTCGTCGCGGAGCACGCAGCGCGGTCCGTAACACGACATCCTGATCAGCGCGGCCACCCCGCGCCCGGCCAGCGCCGGATCGATCCGCGCGTGATAGCCGGTGATCACCCCGGTCTCCTCCAGCCGCCGTACCCGCTCGGCCACCGCCGGGGCCGACATGTGCACCCGCCTGGCGAGCTCGCTGTAGGACAGCCGCGCGTCGGCCTGCAACTCGGCCAGGAGGGTCCAGTCCACCGCGTCCACCGTCACGCTCCGTCATCTCATAACCCGGTCGGCCTCAGCGCCTTCGGTCTGGAAGGTCTCATCCTGAAGGTACCTTTTCTTTCATTATTTCCGGATGTGTTACCGCAGGTCGGGGCGGGGGCCGCGAGGCCGTTCAACGGGGGATCGACGAGCGCAGCGCGGCGGTGAAGGCGGCGAGGGCCGGGTGGGCGGCGGCGCCCCGGCGGAAGGCGATCTGGGTACGGCGGCGCATGGGCAACTCGGTGAGCCGGACGCCCTCCGGCGGATCGGCCGCCCCCAGCTCGGGCACGAGCGCGACGCCCTGGCCGGCGGCGACCATCGCCAGCACGGCGGCGAAGTCGTCGATGTGGTGGCGGATCCTGGGCGCGAACCCGGCGGCCTGGCAGGCCCGTACCGTCATCTCGTAGCAGAGCGTGCCCGGCTTGGAGACGATCCACGCGGCGTCGCGCCGCCGTACCAGGGAGTCGCCGCCGGTGCCGGACGCGAGATACATCGGCTCCTCCAGCAGAGGTTCGGTGTCCAGGGCGAGGTCGGCCGCGGCGGGGACGAAGTCGTACTCGTGGACCAGGGCCAGGTCCAGGTCGCCCGCCCGGAGCCGGGGGGCCACCTCGGCGGGGTCCGTCTCGTCCACCATCGGCTCCAGCCGGGGGTGGTCCCGGCCGAGGGTGGCCAGGGCCGCGGGCAGGATCGTGCGTGTGGCGGTGGGGAAGGCGCCGATCCTGATGGTCCCGACCAGGCCGGTGCGTGCCACGGCCAGCTCCGCCGAAGCCTGCTCCAGCCGTTCCAGCACGGCCTCCGCGTGTCCCACCAGCGCGATCCCCGCCGGGGTGAGAGTCACCCCGCGGCCGGTCCTCTCCAGCAGCGCCACCCCGGCCTCCCGTTCCAGCGCGGCGAGCTGCTGGGAGACCGCCGAGGGCGTGAACATCAGGGCCTCGGCGACCGCGGCGATCGTGCCCCGGTAGGACAGTTCGCGGAGCAGGCGGAGACGGCGCACATCGAGCATCAGTTCAGCTTAACGGTTTCGGAAGAAAACGGAACTGGACCTGCATGGTCACCTGCCGTCAGGCTGGGGTCATGACTCTCAGCGGTATCTACGTTCCCTTGATCACCCCGTTCGCCGAGAACGGTGAGATCGCCCTGGAGGCGCTCGAAGACCTCGCGCGCACCGCGCTCGCCGACGGGGCCGCGGGGCTGGTGGCGCTCGGCACCACCGCCGAGGTGGCCACACTCGCCGAGGAGGAGCGGCGGGCGGTCGTCGAGGTGTGCGCGAGGGTGAGCCGGGAACACGGGACGGAGCTGATCGTCGGGGCCGGATCAAGCGACACCCGGAGCTCCGCCGACGCGTTGCGCGCCCTGAAGGACCGGCCTGAGGTGTCGGCGGCGCTGGTCACCGTGCCGTCGTTCGTCCGCCCGTCCGAGGCCGGGGTGCTCGCCCACTTCACGGTGCTGGCCGAGCAGAGCCCGGTGCCGATGGTGATCTACAACATCCCCTACCGGACCGGGCAGTCCGTGGGCGCGGCCACCCTGCGCAGGCTGGGGGAACTGCCCATGGTGGCCGGGGTCAAGCAGGCGGTGGGGGGCGTCGACCAGGACACCGTCACCCTGCTGGCCGATCTGCCGGACGACTTCGCGGTGCTGGCCGGGGACGACCCGTTCCTCTCCGCGCTGCTCGCCCTCGGCGCCTCCGGAGGCATCCTCGCCTCGGCCCACCTGCGCACCGCCGAATACGTGGAACTGGTGGAGTCCTGGCGCACCGGTGACGTCGCGCGCGCGCGGGCCCTGGGCCACCGGCTCTCCGTCATGTCGGCGAGCCTGTTCGCCGAGCCCAACCCCACCGTGATCAAGGGGGTGCTGCACGCCGGGGGCCGCATCCCCACCGCCTCGGTACGCCTCCCACTGGTCCCGGCGAGTCAGGCGGCCGTCGAGGCGGCGGCACGCCTGCTCTGACACACGGCCCGCCCGGCCGCGCGGCTCAGGCGGCCTGGCAGCTCGGACACCAGAAGAGGTTACGGCCGGCGAGCACCCCGGCTCTGACCTCGGAACCGCACAGGAGGCAGGGCATGCCGGAGCGCCGGTAGACGTAGACCTCGCCGCCGTGCTCGTCGACCCGGGGCGGGCGGCCCATCGCCTCGGGGGTGTGCTCGGGCCTGACCGTGTCGATCCGGCCCACCCGCACCCCGTCGGCCATGAGGAGCACCAGGTCGGCCCAGATCGCCGTCCACCGCTCGCGGGTGAGGTCACGGCCGGGGCGGGACGGGTCCACGCCCTGCCGGAACAGCGCCTCGGCCCGGTAGATGTTGCCGACGCCCGCCACGACCGACTGGTCCATCAGCAGGACCCCGATGGAGGTGCGGCTGCGGCCGATCCGCCGCCAGGCGAGCTCGGGATCGGCGTCCGCGCGCAGCGGATCCGGCCCGAGCCTGCCGTGCAGCGCCTTCTTCTCCCCGGGGTCCATCAGCTCGCAGGTGTTGGGCCCGCGCAGGTCGGCGTACTCCTCGGCGCCGCTCAGGCGGAGCCGTACCATCCCCGTCGGCGCGGGCGGCGGCGTCGGGCCGAAGGTGTATTTGCCGTAGATGCCCAGGTGAATGTGGAGCCAGCGGTCGTCGTCGAAGCCGAGCAGCAGGTGCTTGCCGTGCGCGTCGGTCTCCTGGAGCACCCGCCCGTCGATCTGGAGCGCCCCGGCGGCGAATCTGCCCTGTGGGCTCTCGGCGTGCACCGTCCCGCCACCGAACATCCGCCGGTGCAGCGCGGCCAGCCGATGAATGGTGTGTCCTTCAGGCATGGTCCCCCATGATACGGCCTGATCGGAGACCGGCAGGGCGCCTGGAGCCCCGCCGGGTGGCCGCCGCCCTCCCCGGCGGTACCCGTGCTGACGAGGGGGAGGCCGGGCTATCGGGTGACGTGTCCGGATGAGCGGAGGCCGCGGGCCAGTGCGTGCGCCGTTCCGGCGAGGGCGGCCCCTACGGCGTAGGCGACCAGGTCGGCGGCGCCGAACGTGCTGCCGAGCACCAGCCTGGCCGCCACGCTCGCCTCGGAGAGCGTGGCGGGGACGGAGGTGAGCTGCGCGAACTCGATCGCCCAGCTGAACGCCAGGGCGCCCAGCGCGGCCCGGACCGGCGGGACACGGGGACGGGCCAGCACGATCAGCGTGTGGACGAGCACGGTGTAGAGGGCGTCACCCGCGTACTTGCCGAACCAGCCGTCGGTGACCGCGCGGACCGTCAGCCCGGCGGCGACGATCGCGACGGCGGCGAGCGCGGCGGGCACCCGGCTGCGGAGCCAGGGCGGACGAGAGGTGCTCGTACCCACGTGTCTCCTCTGATGGTGCCGCCACGGGCCTCAGGCATCCAAACAGCCCGGAGATCTGCCGGTATTCCGCCGAGAACGGGTGTGGAGCGTTGCAACCGGGCGCCGGAACGGAGGTCCCGGGGCCGGAGCCGCCGGGTGGGACCGCTGTCACGGGCAGGTGGGCAGCCATCCCCTGACGGCCGCGAGGTATCCGGCCTGGAACCGGCTCCGGGCGTCGAGCCGTTCCATCAGCCCGGCGGTGACACGCCGCAGGGTGCGCACCGAGACGTCGAGCCTGCGGGCCACCGCCTCGTCGGTCAGCCCGATGGAGAGCAGACGGAGGATCTCACGCTCCTGGCTGCTGAGCCCCTTGTCGTCGGTCCGGTGCTCCTCGCCGAGAGGGATGGCGGTCTCCCACGTCTGCTCGAACAGCGCGATCAGGGCGGTGACGATGCCCGCGCCGCGCAACAGGACCGCCCCGGTGCCGCTGTCCTCGGGATTCGTCGGCACCAGGGCCGTCCGCCGATCGAAGACGATCATGCGGAGCGGGAGGCTGGGCACCGTGCGAACCCGGCCGCCGTGTTCGGTGAGCCAGCCCGCGTACCCCATGGTCGGCTGGTCGTTGCGGACGCTGTCCAGGTAGATGGTGCGCATCGCGACGCCGCGTTCGAGCAGTGCCCTGTCCAGGGGACGGCTCGCCTCGATGTTGTCCGGGGTCTGAGCGCCCTGTGGTTCGAAGCCGAGCAGCTCCTGACGGCATTCGGCGGACAGCTCCTCGATCCTGGCGCGGATCGTGTCGATGCCGGTAAGCGTCTCGGAATCCCCGCTGAGCTGCGCCGGGTTGTGGTCCGCGTAGGCCGCGATCATCTGGGCGACGGTTGTCCGGCCCCGCTCGATCTCCTGTTGCCTGTTCAGCAGCGCGGCCTCCTCGCGGGCCAGCAGCGCGGCCAGCCCCACCTCGGGACGGACCAGGCGCAGCACGTCCGGCTCCTCCCAGGAGGGACGCAGAAGCGACAGCCTGGCCAGCTCGTCCAGCGTACTGCGGATCAGGTGGACCGGCCAGCCCAGCTCCAGGCTGAGCTCGGTCACCCCGTAGGAGGGGTTCTCCAGCATGGTTCGATAGATGGTTTCCTCGGTGGATCCGAGGCCGAGCAGCGTGAGCACGACACCTCCACGATGCGAGCGTGGCCGCGACACGACCGTGTGGGCCAGACCAGTCATGGTCGCGGCCTGACGTTAGCTCGGCGGAGTGATGACCGGGTTATGTCGATAACCCCCAATAATCCCCGATCACTTCCAGTCGCCTCGTCGCCCTCGGTCGCCTTCGAGCGCCGGAACCGCCGTCGCCGGCGGCGGTTCCGGCGGGTTCCCGGTACCGCTGGCAGGTCTCTGCCATGCAGGGGCCTGCCAGTGGAAAACCCTGGTCTGTTCGCCGCGGGCCGACCACGGTCGATTCATGTATCTCATCAACGCACGGCTGCGCGCCCCCGAGAGCGGGGGCCGTCCGGCCCCGCCCGAGGAGCGGATCTCCGCCTCCGAGCTCCGGCGGCTGATCATGGTGCTGGCGGAGCCCGAGGATCGGCTTGAGCACGTCTACAGCGAGGCGCGTTCCGCCGGCGTCGATCTCGGGTTCTTCCTCCGGCAGCCCACGCTCAACGCCGCCGAGGGCGCGGCGATCCGGTTGTGCCTGCGTTGCCTCGACACGGTGCCCGCGCTCGCCGGCTGGTCGCTGACGGGCAGCGGCGGCAACCTCGATCTGGTGCTCGCCCGTCTCGACACGCTCGGCGGGGAAGCCTGGCAGTGTCCTGCCAGTGCAGCGCCCTGACAGCCCGGAAGCCTTCCAAGACCCCCATATGTCGGCCAAGAATCAAAGTGTCAGAAAAAAGCGGGAAATGTCCGGAGAAGGTGCGCCGGAAACACCGAACCCGCGGAAAAGCGAGAAGGGCGCCGAGCGCCATCGGCCGAAGGGAAGAAAACAATGAACGCCATGACCCGCTCGGACGCCGCCGTGTTCGGCGCCCTCTCGCCCGCCGCCGCCCCCGTGGCCACCGTGGCGACCACGGCCATGGCCGGCGGGACGGCCGGCGGCAACACGGCTCTCACCGCAGTCCGGGCCCCCACTCCGACCACCGGAGCCGGCTGGCAGTGATCCGGAGTGATCCGAGGGGAAACCCATTCGCCCCGGGCGCCGTGCCCGGGAAGTCGTCCGGGAGGCGACCACTGTGAATCACCAGGAAGTCGAGCTGCTCGCACTCGGTGCAGGGCCGTCCAATCTAGCCCTCGCCGTGGCTCTCGAAGAGCTCGCACCGGAACTGGCAACCAGAACACTGATCATCGAACAGCACGAGAACGTGGCCTGGCAGCGCGGAATGCTGCTGCCGTGGACACAGAGCCAGGTCTCCTTTCTCAAGGATCTGGTCACCTTGAGAAACCCGCAGAGCAAATTCTCCTTCGTTAATTATCTGCACTCCGTGGGAAGGCTCAACGAATTCGTCAACCTGGGAAGCTTCACCCCTTATAGAATGGAGATATCCGACTACCTGCTCTGGGTGGCTGAATCGCTGGCGCAGGTGCGCATCGAGTACGACCGGCGCTGCGTGGCGATCGAGCCGATCCTGTCCCACGACGGCCAGGTCGAGCGGTGGACCGTCCGGCTCGGCGACGGCTCGACCATCGCCTGCCGCACCCTGGTGGTCGGCGCGGGCCGTGACGCGCACATCCCCGAGGTGTTCACGGCGCTCCCCAGGGAGCGGATCATCCACAGCACCGAGTACAGCCGGGAAGTCGCCCGGCTCGACCACGACGCCCCGCAGAGGGTCGCGGTGATCGGCGGCGCGCAGAGCGCGGCCGAGATGCTCTGGGCCGTCCACCAGGGCATGCCCAACGCCCAGTGCACCATGGTCATGCGCTCCATCGGCCTCAACGGCTACGAGAGCAGCAAGTTCACCAACGAGCTCTTCTACGCCTCCTTCATCGACGAGTTCTACGGATCCCGCCCCGAGGCCCGCCGCCAGCTCCTCGGCGAGATGCACCGCACCAACTACGCGGGACTCTCCCCGGGCCTGCTGGAGACCCTCTACCGGCAGATCTACCTTGAGCGCCTCACCGGGGAGGAGAGGATCCGGATGATCACGATGGCCGAGGTCTCCGAGGCCAGGATGGAGGGCGGCGAGGTCGTCCTCACCCTCACCGACAGGAAGAGCGGCCGCCGCGACGAGCTGCCCTGCGACGTCGTGCTGCTCGGCACCGGCTTCGACCGCCGGATGCCCTCGCTCGTCCGGGAGATGGCCGTGAGAGCCGGCCTCGACGAGGTCGACGTCGACCGTTTCTACAAGCTGACCCTGCCCGCGGGCTCGGGCGCCGCCTGCTACCTGCAGGGCGTCAACGAGGACACCCACGGCATCGCCGACTCCCTGCTCAGCGCGCTGGCCAGCCGGGCTGAGGAGATCGTCGGCCATATCCAGGAGAGCCGCGCCGCCGCCGAACTGCTGTCGCCGTTCGCCCTGCCGGTCGCCTCCTGACCCCCAGAGCACACAGAGCACACACAACCTCTTCGAGGAGACTCCACGTGGACCTCCGTCCCTATGACCCTGCCCAGCTCCGTCCGGACAACGGCCTGCTCGCCAAGCGGCTGCTGCCCTGGGACACGATGAAGGCCCCGTTCGAGGGAGCCTGGTGCGTCATCCGGCCAGGCACCGCCTCGACCCGGCACGCCCACCACGAGTACGAGATCTTCATCGCGATCTCCGGTGAGGCGGTCCTGGAGAGCGAGGGCGCGCGCTCCCGCTTCGCCGCCGGGGACATCGCCTACTTCCCGCCCGGCACCGACCACCGGGTCGTCAACGAGGGCACCGCCGACTTCGAGATGTACGGCATCTGGTGGGACCACGAGATGACCCGCACGTTCGAGACCCGTCACCTGGAGGAGGGATGACGGGGACGATCGTGATCGCCGCGACCCCCACACCCAACGGCGACCTGCACGTCGGCCACATGGCGGGCCCCTACCTGGCCGGTGACGTCTACGCCCGCTACCTGCGCGCCGACGGACGTCCGGTGACCTACACCACCTGCACCGACGACAGCCAGTCCTACATGATCTCGACCGCGCGTACGCGCGGTACGACGCCCGCCGAGCTGTGCGCGACGTCCACCGCCCGCATCCGGCGGTCGATCGAGGCCATGGGCATCTCCCTGGCCCCGCTGCCACCCGTCGACGACGCCTACCGGCGGACCGTGCTCGACTTCGTCACCACCCTCTACCGGGAGGGCCGCTTCGAGCTCCGCACGGTGCGCATGCCGTACGCGCGAAACGCCGGGGTCCACCTGTTCGACGGGCTGGTCAAGGGCGAGTGCCCGGCCTGCCTGGCCGAGAGCTGCGGCGGGTCCTGCGAGGGCTGCGGCCACCCCAACCACTTCGACGACCTCGGTGACCCGCGTTCGGTCCTCGACCCCGCGGACCCGGTGACCTCGCGCGAGGTCACCGTCCTGGTCCTGCCCGCCGAGAGCTACCGGGAGGAGCTCACCGCCTACTACGCCGCCAGGGAGAGCACCTGGAGGCGGCACAGCAGGCAGCTCATCCGGGAGATCCTGGCCCGTCCGCTCCCCGAGATCCCGATCACGGTGCCGTCACCGGGATGGGGTATCGAGGCCCCGTTCGCCGAGACCCCCGGCCAGATCCTCTACCCCTGGATCGAGGCGATGCCCGCCTCGATCCACAGCACCTGGAAGGCGGCCGGCGAGCCCGAGGGCCCGGTCGACCTGCCCTGGCGGGCCGAGAGCGGCAACCGCCTGGTCTACTTCCACGGATTCGACAACGTCTACTCCTGGGGAATGCTCGACCTGGTCATGCTGCTCGCCCACGGCGGGCGCTACATCACCCCCGACGCCAACGTCTGCAACGAGTTCTACGAGCTGGAGAACGAGAAGTTCTCCACCAGCCGCAACCACCTGATACGCGGCGCCGACCTGGTCGCCGAGGTGCCGCGCGACCTCGTCCGGTTCTATCTCGCGCTCACCTGTCCCGAGGACCAGCGGGCCAACTTCACCAGGGAGGGGCTCGACAGGGTCACCACCCGGCGGCTGCGCGGGCCGTGGAACGCGCTCGCCGACCGCGTCGAGGCCGTCGTCGTCCAGCCGGGCGAGGAGCTCAAGGTCACCGACGACGGCCGCCGGCGGGCGGCGGTGATCGTCGAGAGGTTCCGGCTCTGCTACGACCTCACCTCCTTCAGCCTGACCAGGGCGGCGGAGGGCATCGTCACCCAGCTCGGCAGGCTGCTGACCGCCGAGCGCGCCGAGATCGGCGACCTCCTGCTGGAGGTGCGCACCCTCCTGGCCTGTGCCGCGCCCATTCTGATCGACGTCGCGGCGGAGGCCGAGGCGGCGGGCGTCGAGCTCACCCTCGGCACCGGCGCCGAGACGATCGACGCCTTCCTGCTCCCGCGCCTGCCCGAGGACGTCCGATGAGGCTACTCGCCCTGGAGGCCAGGCAGAACGCCACCTACTACCAGTCCCGCTACCAGCAGGTCCAGGATCTCGGTGCCGAGCTCTACGTGCTCAACGGGGTCGGCACCCCGGACTTCTGGCCGGCCGACCGCTACCGTGTCGCGGGCTCCCAGCGGATCGACGACCTCATCACCGAGGCCAAGGCCTGGCACGAGCAGGAGCGCTTCGACGGGATCATCACCTTCTCCGAGTCCGCCGTGACCACGGTCGCGGCCGTCGCGGAGGCGCTCGGCCTGCCGGGTGTGGGCGTCGAGGCGGCCAGGACCAGCCGCAACAAACTGCTGATGCGTGAGGCGCACCGCGCGCACGGCGCGCCGCATCCGGATTTCCGCCTCGTCACCGACCTGCGGGAGGCGTTCGGGGCCGCGGAGGACTTCGGGTACCCGGTCATCCTCAAGCCCACCCTGGGCGCCGCCAGCAACTTCGTATTCAAGATCGACGACAGGGAGGAAATGGCCGAGCTGTTCCCGCGGGCCCTCGCGGGCATCGAGGGGATGTCGTGGTTCGAGATGGAGGCGCACGGCCTCGACCTCGGCCCGCACGGCCTGCTGGTGGAGTCGTTCCTCGACGGTGAGGAGTTCCTGATCGAGGCCGTGGCCTGGGACGGTGAGGTCTACCTCGGCTCGATCGTGGACCGGATCACCGTCGAGGGCGGCACCTTCGACGACGATGTGCACCACGCGCCGACCTCGCTCACCCCGGAGCAGGTGGCCCTGGTCCACCGGGTGGTCACGGCCGGCGCGCACGCCCAGGGGCTGCGGCGCAGCGTGATGCACGCCGAGGTCCGCTTCCACCGGGGCGAGCCGTACCTGCTGGAGATCGCGATCCGGCCCGGCGGCGGCGGCCTGGACCTCATCGCGCAGATCACCGCCGAGCACTCCCCGATCCGCGCGGTCGTGGACGTGGCGCGCGGTGCCAGGCCGCAGGTGCGCCACTACCGGCCGACCGGCGTTCACGTCACCGCGATGTGCCTGCTCTGCGACGCCGGCCGGATCACCTCGATCGACGTGCCGGCCGAGGTCGGCGAGTCGGAGCGGGTCTTCTTCCTCAAGATCACCGCCAGGGTCGGAGACGTCGTCCGGCGCCCGCCGGAGGGCAACAGCATCCTCGGCTTCCTCGGCACCACCGGCACCTCGCTGGAGGACGCCAGGGCGACGATGCTCGACTACGCCTCCAAGATCAACGTCGATCTCGTCCAGGACGGAGAACTGCCGTGACCCAGTCGGCAGCCGGGGCGGCGCCGCGCGTTCAGCGCGTCGCCCGCACCCGCCGCTACCTGATGTGCCCGCCCACCCACTTCGACGTCGTCTACTCCATCAACCCGTGGATGCACCCGGACAGACCGGTCGACGGCACACTGGCCCGGTTCCAGTGGGAGGGTCTGCTGCGCGTCTTCCGGTCGCTCGGCCACCAGGTGGAGTTCATCGAACCCCTGCCCGGCTACCCCGACATGGTGTTCGCCGCCAACGGCGCGACGGTCATCGACGGGAAGGTGCTCTCCGCCAGGTTCCGCCACCCGGAGCGGGCCGCGGAGGGCCCCGCCTACCTGGAGTGGTTCCGAGCCCGAGGTTACGAGACCCATGAGGCGGTCCACGTCAACGAGGGCGAGGGCGACTACCTCCACGCCGGCCGGTACCTGCTGGCCGGCACCGGCTTCCGTACCGACGTCCGCTCGCACGGCGAGGCGGAGAGGTTCTTCGGGATGCCCGTGGCCGGGCTCCGCCTGGTGGACCCGCGCTTCTACCACCTCGACACCGCGCTGGCCGTGCTCGACGACGACCAGATCATGTACTACCCCGGCGCCTTCGCCGAGGAGAGCCAGGGCGTCCTGCGCGCCCTGTACCCCGACGCGATCATCGCCACCGAGGCCGACGCCGAGGTGTTCGGGCTGAACGCCGTCTCCGACGGCCGCCACGTCCTGCTGCCGCCCGCGGCCACCCACCTGATGGACGAGCTGCGCGAGCGCGGCTACGAGCCCATCGGCGTCGAGCTCTCCGAGTTGCTGAAATCCGGTGGCAGCGCCAAGTGCTGCACCCTTGAACTGAGGCCGGGCCGCTGATGATCGACTATGACGGACGCCGTTTCACCTCGGCGGGTGTGCCCGCCGGCGAGGAGTACCCGACCGCGCTGTACCGGCAGGACGGGAACCTCCTGTGGGGCGAGTTCTCCGGCGGGCACGCCCGCCGGGGGACGCTCACCGGGGTCTGCGCCCCCGACGGCACCCTCGACTTCGCCTACTGCATGGTCCTCGACACCGGCGCCATCGTGTCGGGCCACTGCCGCAGCACCCCCGAGGTGCTCCCCGACGGCCGCATCCTGCTCCACGAGACGTGGGAGCGGTACGGCGAGCACGCCGAAGTCGGTGTCTCCCTGCTCGAAGAACTCAGCCAGACGACCAAGGGCCAATCATGACTCTGAACACCATCGCCCCGTCCAGCGTGGACAAGCCGCTCAAGCCGGTCAAGGGCGGCACCGTGACCTGGGCCTGCGCGCCCGGATTCCCCCCGTCCATCATCTTTCCCTTCACCCCGCCGGAGCGTTTCGGCACCCGCAACCTGCTTGAGTTCCAGATCCTGATGTACCGGCCCCTCTACTTCTTCGGCACGCACGGCACGCCGGAGGTCGACTACGACCTCAGCATCGGCGAGCCACCGGAGTGGAGCGAGGACGGCCTGACCGTCACCGTCACGGTCAAGCCCTGGAAGTGGTCCAACGGCGAGACGATCTGCGCGGACAACGTGCTGTTCTGGGTGAACATGATGGCCGTCAAGGGCGAGCGGTACGGCGAGTACGTCCCCGGCTACTTCCCGGACAACCTGGTCTCCTACGGGAAGCTCGCCGAGGACAAGGTCTACTTCACCTTCGACAAGGTCTACTCCAAGCGCTGGGTGCTGATGAACCAGCTCAGCACCATCACCCCGATGCCCAAGGCGTGGGACCGTACCGCCGACGGGCCGTCCGACGCCTCCGCCGGGCTGGAGAACGTGGCCGCGGTCTACGACTTCCTGATGGCCGAGAACGGCGGTGTCGTCGAGGAGGACAACTCCGACCGCGTGCACTGGGCCGACAGCCCGGTGTGGAGCGTGGTCAGCGGCCCGTGGAGGCTGAAGAGCTACACCATGGAGGGCATCGTCACCTTCGTCCCTAACGAGCACTACTCCGGCCCGAACAAGCCTCACCTGGACGAGTTCCGGCAGGTCCCGTTCATGTCCGACGGCGAGGAGTACCAGAGGCTGCTGGACGGGCCGGACGGCCCCGACGCCATCCAGGTCGGCTACCTGCCGCTGAGCTTCAGCACCGAGCCGACCGACGACCCCACCAAGGGCGGGCCCAACCCGCTGGGCGAGCACTACACGCTGGTCCCGCAGGCGGCCTTCTGCATCCGGTACATCCCGCTCAACTACAACAACCCGACCGTCGCCGGGAAGATGCTCGCCCAGACCTACATCAGGCAGGCGATGCAGCACACGCTCGACCAGGACCGGGCGGCCCGCGACATCTACCAGGGCTACGCCTACCGGCAGGACGGCCCGGTGCCCCGCTACCCGGTGAGCGACCTGGTCTCGCCCTCCCTGCGGGGCGCGCCGACCCTGCCCTTCGACCCCGACCGCGCCCGCAGGCTGCTGGAGGAGAACGGCTGGGACACCGGCACGACGCCGGCGGTCTGCGTCAACCCCGGCGAGGGCCCCGGCCAGGCCGGCGCGGGCATCCCCGGCGGCACCAGGCTCAGCTTCTCCCTCAGATACGCCGAGGGCCGCCCCGCGCTCACCCGGCTGATGGAGCAGTTCCGCGACGACGCGGCCAAGGCCGGCGTCGAACTGCGGCTGCAGGAGGTCTACGGCTCGGTCCTGGTCGCGGAGGACGCCCCCTGCGTCCCCGGACCCGACAGCCCCTGCCTGTGGGAGCTGAGCACCTGGGGCGGCGGCTGGGTGTACCACTACCCGAGCGGCGAGATCCTGTTCAAGACCGACGCCGGCGGCAACTTCGGCCACTACACCGACCCGAGGACCGACGAGCTCGTCGCCCGCACGGTGACCAGCGACGACCTGACCGCGCTGTACGAGTACCAGGACTACATCGCCGAGCAGGTCCCGGTCATCTTCATCCCCAACTTCTCGCTGCGGCTGTTCGAGGTGGCCAACAACCTCCGGGGCTTCGAGCCGATCAACCCCTTCGGAATGATCAGCCCGGAGAACTGGTACTACGTGGAAAAGGGCGAGTGAGCCCGTGGTGCTCGCCGCGGCGCCGGTCGCCGTCATCCCCGCGCACAACCTCATGGTCTTCCTCCTCCAGCTCGGGCTGCTCCTCGGCCTGGCCACCGTCCTCGGCCGGTTCTCCGTCCGTTTCGGGCTGCCCGCGCTGCTGGGGGAACTCTGCGCGGGCATCCTGATCGGCCCCTCGCTGCTCGCCAACGTCGCGCCCGACCTGTCGGCGTGGCTGCTGCCCGGCGACCCGGCCAGATTCCACATGATCGACGCGGTCGGCCAGCTCGGCGTCCTGCTGCTGGTGGGCCTGACCGGCATGCATCTGGACCTCGGCTTCATCAGGCGCCAGGGCAGGTCGGCCGGCTGGATCAGCGGCGCCGGACTGCTCGTCCCGCTGGTCCTCGGCACCGGGATCGGGTTCCTGGCCCCCGCCGAGATGATCGCCGACGGCGTCGACCCCACGGTCTTCGCCCTCTTCTTCGGGGTCGCGCTCTGCGTCAGCGCCATCCCCGTCATCGCCAAGGTGCTGATGGAGATGCGCCTGCTCCACCGGGACATCGGCCAGCTCATCCTGAGCGCCGCGGTCATCGACGACGTGGTGGGCTGGCTGCTCCTGTCGGTGGTCTCCGCGCTCGCCACCGCCGGGGCGCGCACCGGGCAGGCCGCGGTGACCGCGGTCGCGCTGCTCGCCGCGCTCGTGCTGGTGGCGCTGCTCGCCGGACGCCGGGCGGTCGCCACGGTGCTGCGCGCCGCGGACCGCGGCGCGGGGAGCCTCACCACGATCGCCGCGGTGACGGTCATGCTCCTGCTCTCCGCCGCGGCCACCCAGGCCATGGGGTTCGAGGCCATCCTGGGGGCCTTCGTCTGCGGCGCGCTCGTCGGCTCCTCGCCCGACCTGAAGGTCGCCAAACTGGCCCCCCTGCAGGCGTTCGTCGCCGCGGTGCTCGCCCCGATCTTCTTCGCGACGGCCGGCCTGCGGATGGACCTGACCGAGCTGAGCAGGCCGCCCGTGCTCGTGGCGGGGATCGTGGTGCTGGCCGTCGCCGTCACCGCCAAGTTCGCCGGCGCCTACCTCGGGGCGCGCATCGCGCGGCGCAGCCGCTGGGAGGCCCTCGCGCTGGGGGCCGGCCTCAACTCCCGCGGCGTGATCGAAGTGATCATCGCGATGGTGGGGCTCCGGCTGGGCGTGCTCACCACGGCGTCCTACACGGTCATCGTCCTGGTCGCGGTCGTGACCTCGATGATGGCGCCGCCCCTGCTCCGCTTCGCGGCCTCCCGGATCGCCCCGACCGAGGAGGAGGCCGCCCGCGAGGAGTTCTTCGACGCCCTGCAGTCCACCGGCGGGGAGAGCGGCGAAAAACCCGGCGGGGAAACCGGCAGGGAACTCGTGACCACCGCCAAGGAGGCGTGAGATGACCGTGGACACCAGACCGCTGCTCGTCGTGGTCGCGACGGGAATGCGGCACTACCGCGAGTACCTGCTGCGCTCGATCGCCACCGAATACCGCATTCACCTCCTCGTGACCGCCGACCCCGGCTGGGAACGGGAGTACGTCACCGGCTGGACCGTGGTGGACGACACGACCGACGGCCCCGCGATGGCGGCCGTGGCGCTGGAGCTGGCCGCCCGCGAGCCGGTGCACGGAGTGCTCTGCTGGGACGAGGCCAGGATCCTGGCCGCCTCGTACGTCTCCCAGGCCCTCGGCCTGCCGGGCGGCGACCCCGAGATGGTACGGCGCTGCCGCGACAAACACCTCACCCGCGTCGCACTCGACGCGCTGGGCGTGCCGCAGCCCAGGTCGCTGGCGGTCGCCACGGTCGACCAGGCCCTGCGCGCCGCCGAGGAGGTCGGCTACCCGGCCGTCCTCAAGCCGCGCGGCCTCGGCGGCAGCCTGGGCGTCATCAAGGTGGAGGATCCGCTGGAGCTGGCGGAGAGGTTCGCCTTCGTCAGCGAGCTGACCGTCCCCGACGGGGCGACGTTCGAGGTCCCCGTGCTGGTCGAGGAGTTCGCCGACGGCCCGGAGGTGAGCGTCGACGCCGTCGTCCAGGGCGGTGTGGTGACCCCGCTCTTCGTCGGCAGGAAGATCCTCGGTTACGAGCCGTACTGCGAGGAGGTGGGTCACTTCGTCGACGCCCAGGACGGGCTCCTGGACGACCCGGAGTTCCGCCGGGTCCTGCAGGACACGCACACCGCGCTCGGGTTCACCGACGGATTCACTCACACCGAGATCAAGCTCTCCTCCCGGGGGCTGCGGGTCATCGAGGTGAACGGGCGCCTGGGCGGGGACATGATCCCCTACCTCGGGCTGCTCACCACCGGGGTCGACCCCGGTCTGGCGGCGGCCGCGGTGGCCTGCGGCCGCCCGCCCGCGCTCGTCCCCGAGCGCAAGCTCGTGGGCGGGGTGCGCTTCTTCTACGTCGCCGAGGACGACACCACGATCGAGTCGATCGAGTTCGACGAGGCCGCCCTGCCCCCGGCGATCGACCGGGCGGTCCCGGTGGCCGCCCCGGGGGCGGTCGTCTCGCCGCCGCCCAAGGGCACCCTGTGGGGGCGCATCGCCTATGCCGTCGCGCTCTCCCCGACCGCCGACGAGTGCCGGGCCGCGCTGGACGCGGCCGAGGCCAACCTGAAAGTGAAGGTAAGACCTTGACCATCGTTGCCGACGACGAGGAGACAGCCACCGTGGGCAAACCGGACAACGGTGTGCTCGTCACTCTGAGAGAGAGCCCGCTCGCCGTCAAGGCGTTGCTCGTCGGTGTCTTCATCAACAAGCTCGCCGCGTTCATCCAGATCTACCTGGTGCTCTTCCTGACCGACCGGGGCTTCTCCGCCACCCAGGCCGGGCTCGCGCTGGGCGTGTACGGCGGCGGCGCGGTGGTGGGCTCGCTGGCCGGCGGGTCGCTCTCCGACCGCCTCGGCACCCGGAAGGTCACGCTGATCAGCATGGCCGGATCGGCGGTGCTGATCGTGTCCATCCTCTACGCCCCCTCCTACGCGTTGCTGCTCGCGGCCGTCTTCGGCGTCAGTACGGTCAGCCAGTTCTACCGGCCGGCGGCCCAGACGCTGCTCACCGAGCTGACGCCGAGGCACCGGCTGGTGATGATCACGGCGATGTACCGGCTGGGGCTGAACCTGGGCATGACCGCGGCCCCGCTGATCGGCGCCGCGCTGCTCACCCTCTCCTACAACGCGCTCTTCTGGGGCGAGGCCGTCGCGGCGCTGACCTTCGGCGTGATCGCGATGTTCGCGCTGCCGCGGCGCGCGGTGGGCGCCAAGGAGGAGGGCGAGGCGGCGGCGGAGCCGGCGCCGCAGGGCCGCTCCGGGTACCTCGCGGTGCTCGCCGACTGGCGCTACAGCACCTATCTGCTCGCGATGCTGCTCACCTCCGCCGTCTACTGCCAGTACACCGCCACCCTTCCGCTGGACATCTCCGCCGCGGGGATCAGCCTGTGGTGGTACGGCGCGGCCGTCTCACTGAACGGCTTCATCGTCATCACCTGTGAGCTGGCGATGACGAAGGTCGTGCAGCGGTGGCCGATCCGGCTGACCGCGTTCCTCGGCCTCGGCCTCGTCTCGGTCGGCTACGCGATCTACGCGATCTCCCCGCTCCCGATCTGGTTCATGGTCGGCACCCTGGTCTGGACGCTCTCGGAGATCATCGGCGGGCCCACGGTCTTCGCCTACCCGGCGATGGCGGGCCCCGAACGGCTGCGCGGCCGGTACATCGGCGCCATGCAGAGCGTCTTCGGCCTCGGCACGGCGATCGGGCCCGTGATCGGCACCCTGGTGTGGTTCCAGGTCGGCCGCTCGGTATGGCTCTGGGCGGCCCTGATCTCCGCGGTGGCGACGGTGGCCGGGCTGATCGGCATGCGGGCCCCCGACCGCTCCGAGGAGCCGCGGCAGCCGGCGGCCTCGGCGGCATGAACGGAAGATGTGAGATGCCGAGAATCGCCGTTGTGGGCGGCGGGATCGCCGGAGCCATGCTGGCCTGGCGCCTGTGTGAGGTCGTCAAGGGGGGCGCCGTCCACCTGTTCACCGGGGAGCCGCACCGGTGGGCCGACGCCAGCGCCGCCTCCGGCGGACTGACCAGGGCCTTCGAGCCCGACCCGGCACTCTGCCTGGAGGCCGCCGACAGCCTGGCCGAGCTCCAGTCGAGCCCCGCGCTGCGGGAGTGGGCGTCCTACCGGGAGACCGGATCGGTGTACCTGCTCCCGGGACTGGGGCCGGGCACCGCGGGGCTGGTGGAGCTGGTGCGGAGCCGCATACCCGGCTCGATCTCCGTGCTCACCGCCGAGGATCTCAGCGCCCGCGGCACGTTCCGCGGGCTGCCCGAGGAGAGCGTGGCCGTCGTCGAGAAGCGCGCCGGCTACGTCTCGCCGAACGCTTTGCGCGACCGGCTCCTGGTCGAACTCGCCCGGTCGGGGGCGTCCGTGGTCGACGGGCAGGTCGACGCGGTCACCCGTGACGGCGAGGTCCGGCCGGCCGGCGGCGCCCCGGCCAGGTTCGACGCCGTCGTGGTGGCGGCCGGGGCCTGGACCCAGAGCCTCCTCGCGCGCACCGGCCTGTCGGACGCGGGGCTGCGCACCAAGGCGATCCAGTACGTGCTCGGGCCGTCCGCCGGGACGGGCCCCAGCGCGTTCGTCGACGAGACGTCCGGCCTGTACGGCAGGGCGTACGCCGAGGGACGCGTCCTGCTCGGGCTGCCCACCGACAGATGGGACATCACTCCTGGAACCGCACCGGCCGACCCCGTCCTCACCAGCAGGATCCTGGACGTCGCCGCGTCGCGGATCGGATACCGGCCGCCCGGAGGCGAGGTCAAGGCCGTCGCGGCCGTCGAGTGCTACCACCCCACGGGCGGGCTGTCCCTGCGCCCCCTGGCGAGGGGGATCTACACCTTCACCGGGGGGAGCGGCGGCGCGGGGAAGACCGTGCTCGCCGCGAGCCGCACGGCCGCCCGGAGCCTGGTCAGGTCGCTGCGGTGAACGCCAGATAGCAGTAGTCGTCCAGCATCTTCGCCAGCGACCGGCCAGGCCGGCCCAGTTCCACCGCCAGCGCCTCCTCGCGGAGACCGGTCTCCGCGAGGAGGCGCTGCGCCCACTCCCGGCCCAGTCGCAGATGGGCGCGGTAGGCGGCGGCCGTGCGGGCTCCGTGCAGGGCGTCGGCGATGGCGGCGTCCCAGGGCATCAGCGCGTCCGGGCGGAGCGCGTGCAGCAGCTTGGTCGCCGCGGTCGGTCCCAGCCGGCGGGGCCTGGTCCCGGGCGTCGCCGGCATCGCCGAGAGGTCCGCGTAGCACTCGCCCAGCAGATCGATCTGGGCGTCGGTCAGGCGCGCGAGCGTGGTGTCCCGGCCGGGCAGGTGCTCGTGCCGGCGGGCCCACCATCCGGCGGTCTCCGCGGAGAAGACGTCGTGCTCGCCGTCGCGCGGGTAGCGCAGCCGGCAGCCCCAGGCGTTCAGCCAGACCAGCAGCGCCCGGCGGTGGGCCGGGAGCGCTGGATCGATCCACGGCCCGGTCGTCAGCAGCAGCCGCTCCCAGGACCTGTCGGCCGAGGTGTACCCGGCGAACTCACCGACCGCCGCGCGCAGCCGCGCCAGGTCGGGGCACCGGCTCGGCGGGATCTGTCGAGGGTGGACTTCCATGTGCGGGTTACGCCTTCCGGTCCGGGGTCATCGTGGTCGCGGGCCGGTCACGGGCGGCCGGCTCTGGCCTCGCATGAGCGCGGCGAGCAGCCGCTCGGTGCGTTCGCCCGGCTCGATGCCGAGGTCGTTGCGTAACCGGTGACGGCAGAGCTCGTACCAGCTCAGGGCGCGGCCGAGCTCACCGAGCTCGCCGTGCATCATCATCAGGGTCTGGTAGGTGGCCTCGTGGTAGGGGTCGATCTCGATGGTCCGCCGGCACCAGTGCATCGCGGCCGGCCAGTCCTCGCGCTCCAGCGACTCGGTGCGCAGCACCGCCAGGGCGCGCAGGGCGGTGCTCCGCGTCCACTGCCGCTGTTCGTTGATCCAGTCGCCGGTCTCGCCGGTGAGGAAGTCCCCGGTGTACAGGTCGGCGGTGCGCTGGAACCACGCGATGGCGCCGTCGTGGTCCTTGGCGTCCCACGCGGCCCGGCCCCGCTCGAAGGCCCGCTCGAACTCCTCGATGTCCACCCACGCGCCGTCCGTCCGCAGCAGGTAGCCGCGATCCTGGTGGAGCAGGGTGAAGCCGTCCCGGTCCTGGAACTCGGTGAGCACCCGCCGTACGGCGTGCACGGCCACCTTGAGGGAGCTGGAGTTGCGGTCGCCCCTTTCCGGCCACAGCACCTCATACAGCCGGTCCCGGTGCACGAGCCGCCCGCGGTTGACCAGGAGGTACTGGAACAGGGCTCTGGCCTTGCCCGCGCGCCAGTGCGACACGGGCTGCCCGTCGACCTCCAGGTGGAAGTGGCTCAGGCAGCGGGCGACGACCGAGGGCGTGGCCTCGGGCGGGCCCGGGGTGTGGGAACTGAGTTCCGCCGATTGCTGAACAGGCATGATCGCTTCTCTCGGGAGAACGGACTCCATCAACCGCGGATGCCGAAATACGTTGAATACGAGTGGGGTGTCAGCACTACCTGGATGTGATACGGCGTGCGCTCGTCGTGCATCCGGAACACGACCGTGATCTCGGGGTAGGGCACGGTCATGCCGAGTCCGGCGAAATAGTAGTCGGTGGCGAGCACGAGCCGGTAGAGCCCCCGCTCCATGTACTCGTCCGCCCATTCCTTCACGTTTCCGTTGACGTCGGTCTCCGCCTCGGAGACCGACTGCCAGTCGGTGCCCGCGGCTCGCTCCAGGCGAACTCGGACACCGGCCGCGGATCGGCCGTAGACGCCGTCAAGTGCCTGTGTGGCGATGCTCATGGTGAGAAGCCCCATCTGTCTGATGCGGGGCCGCGTGAACGGTATCGCCCGGCCTCGGTCCCACCAGGTTCCACCGGAGCGTTATCGGTTCGCCTTCGCCCGGCTATTCATCGGCCGCCGTGACGGAAACCTCGGCGATGAGCTGGCCGGATACCGAATCAGAAGAGATCCGATAAGGGGTGGATGGGGGGAGTCCATAGGTTGGCGAAGCAGTCAGGCGAACGGCAATGAACAGCCACCAAGACACGACAAAGAGGTACAGAAAATGTGGAGCTTCGCCCGTGTGAACGTCCTTCGGCGCATTGCCCTCTTCGCCGCCCTCGGATGCCTCGGTCTCACCGCCGGCCTCGCCTCCTCGGCCGTGGCCGGGGGAGAGGCGAGGGTCGTGGTGGTCGCCGGCAACACCCCCTGGGGTTGACCCGCGCCCTCCGTCCTCGGCGACCGCCGGGGCGGGGTGGTCCGCCGGAGCGGCCGGAGCCGTACGAGGCCCGGCCGCTTCTCCGTGCGCGCCGTCCGCTCCGTTCACGCGCATCCACGGGAGCGAGTGTGTGATCACCGACGGTGCCGGGCGGGCCACGGGCACGGATGGCCTACCACAACATCCGGCGATGTCACGACGCGTTTTGACGGTCTTCCGTCGATCAGCCGGCCGTCACCAACCTCATGAACCTCATCGCCGAGTACCGCCAAGTCCGTACAAACCCCCTGCCCTCTCCCCCCGGTGACGTTGTATGATCACCGGGGGGTAGCGGTTCATGCACATAAGGCCACTCCTTGTGGGCGTTGGGCTATATGTTTAAGATTGCCAAGGGTTGGCCAATTAATATCCTTTTTGTCTGTTTATGCAAGGGTTAGACGCCTGATGTCTCTCTTACGCTAAAACGTGCGGTGAATTTCTAGACAGGCCGCGATTTCTGTGGGGAGATGCGGGTGGAGTATCGGATTCTCGGCCCTCTGGAGGTCGTTGTCGGTGCCCAAAGGCTCGACCTGGGAGCGCCCCGGCAACAGGTAGTCCTCGCCTGCCTTCTTCTGGAGGCCAACCGTCTGGTCACCATCGGGCGGCTGACCGACGCGATCTACGGTGACGACCTCCCCACCACCTCGCGCGCGCAGGTGCAGATATGCGTCTCCGCACTGCGCCGGCTGTTCACCGCCCACGGCAGCCCCGACGTCATCGCGACCCACTCCCAGGGGTACACCCTGCGGGTCGTCGACGGCCAACTCGACTCCCAGAGCTTCGAGAACCTGCTGAGCCAGGCCCGCGGAGCCCGCGAGGGCCGCCGGTTGGAGGAGGCCGTCGGGCACTACCGGGACGCGCTCTCCCTCTGGCGGGGTTCCGCTCTCGACGGCCAGGAGAGCCGGCTGGTACAGGCGGCGGTGGGCAGGCTGACCGAGCGCCGGATCACCGCGAGCGAGGACTGCATCGAGCTGGAGCTTGAGCTCGGCAGACATCACGAGCTGGTGGGCGAGCTCAGCGAGCTCGTCGAGGAGCACCCGCTCAGGGAACGGCTGCGCGGCCAGCTGATGCTCGCCCTCTACCGTTCCGGCCGTCAGGCGGAGGCGCTGACGGTGTACCGTCGCGCTCGCCAGACGATGATCGAGGAGTTGGGCATCGAGCCCAACGAGAGCCTGCAGCAGCTGGAATACGCGATCCTCAGCTCCGACGAGAGCCTCGACCTGCCGCCGCGGCAGCAACCGCGGCGCCATGAGAAGACAACAGAGGAGGCCCCGGCCGTCCGCCGGGCCGTTCCCCGGCTGCTCCCCACCGACATCGCGGACTTCACCGGCCGGATCAAACTGGTCGACGACATCCGCCGCCGGCTCACCTTCGCCGCGGAGGACCGGCTGCGGTTCGCCGTACCGGTCATCGCCGTCGCCGGCAAACCGGGGATCGGCAAGTCCACGATCGCGGTGCATGTCTCCCACAGTGTCGCCGGCCGATACGAGGACGGCCAGCTGTACGCGGACCTGCACGGGGGAGAGTCCCGCCCGCTCGGCTCCGGGCAGGTGCTGGAGCGTTTTCTCCGGGCGCTGGGCGTGCCGGGCACCGCGATACCCGACGGGGTGGACGAGCGGGCGGAGATGTACCGTGCGCTGCTTGCCGGGCGGAAGATGCTGATCGTCCTGGACGACGCCGGCAGCGAGAGCCAGGTGCTGCCCCTGCTTCCGGGCAACCCCGAGGCCGCCGTGATAATCACCAGCAGAATCCGGCTCGCCGGTCTTCCCGGAGCGATCCATTTCGACGTGGACGTCTTTGACTCCCGGCAGTCGGTGGACCTGCTCTCCCGCATCGCGGGCGTCGAACGGGTGCGGGCCGAGCAGGAGTCCGCGGCCGCGCTGGCGAAACTCTGCGGCCACCTTCCGCTGGCGCTGCGTATCGCGGGCGCCAGGCTCGCGGCCCGCCCGCACTGGACGATCGAGCAGCTGGCGGGGCGGCTTGAGGACGAGACCCGCAGGCTCGACGAGCTCAAACACGGAGACCTGGGGATCCGGGTGAGCATCTCCCTGACCTACGAGAGCGTCAGCGAGGACGCGCGGAGGCTGTTCAGGCGGCTGGCCATCCTGGAGTTCCGGCACTTCTCCGGCTGGGTCGCGGCGGCGCTGCTCGACCGCGACCCCGCCGACGCGCAGGACCTGCTCGACGACCTGGCCGACACCCAGCTGATCGAGACGACGGACGCCGGGTACGGCGTGCACAGCCAGTACCGCTTCCACGACCTGATCCGCGTGTTCGCCCGCGAGCGTCTCGCCGCAGAGGAGGCGGTCGCGGACCGCAACGCCGCGCTGGAGCGGGTGCTCGGCGGCCTGCTCTTCCTGACCGCGGAGGCGCACCGCCGCGAGTACGGCGGCGACTACGTACAGGTCCACAGCGACGCCCCGCGCTGGCCGCTGCCCGGACGGCTGGTCGAGCGGCTGGTCATGGCCCCCCTGCACTGGTACGAACGCGAACGGCTGACGCTGGTCGCGGGCATCCGCCAGGCGGCCCAGGCGGGATTCGTCGAGCTCTGCTGGGATCTGGCGCTCAGCGCGGTGACACTGTTCGAGTCGAGGATCTACTTCGACGACTGGCGGGAGACCCACCAGGTCGCCCTGGCCGCCGCCCGGCGGGCCGGGGACTGCCGCGGGCAGGCGGCGATGCTCTACTCGATCGGCTCGCTGTACATCGCCGAGCAGCGGTTCGGCGACGCGCGCCGCGACTTCGAGGCGGCGGCGGAGCTGTTCCGGGAGGCGGGAGACGATCCCGGAGTGGCCCTCGTCATCCGTAACATCGCCTTCCTGGACCGGATGAGCGGCCGGCTCGACGACGCCACGGAACGCTACGAGCGCGCGCTGGCCATCTTCCGGAGGACCGGCGACCAGGTCGCCTCCGCCTACGTGCTGCACAGCATGGCCCAGATCAGGCTGGACTGCGAAGATCTCGACGAGGCCAAGCGGCTGCTGGGCGAGGCGCTGGAACTCAGCAGGGTCGGTGGCAGCCGGCGGGTGGAGGCGCAGGTCCTGCACCGGCTGGGCGAGACCCACCTCCGCTCGGGCGAGCCGTCGCTGGCCGTCGAGGCGTTCGACCGGACACTCACCACCGTGCGCGACATCGGGGATCCGACCGGAGAGGTGTACGCCCTGCACGGCCTGGGCGTCGCCCAGTTGCGCCGGGGCGAGCTCGCCGAGGCCGGTCTCACGCTCCGCCGCGCCCTGGAGCTGGCGAGCACCGTGGGGGAACGGCTCGCCGAGGCGAGGGTCGTGCTCGGATTCGGCGAGCTCGCCCTGGCCTCCGGCCTGATCGAGGAGGCCGTCGGCCGCCTCCACCAGGCACTCGGCCTGTTCCGCGAGATCGACGCGCCGCTCTACGAGGTCCGCGTCCTGGTGATGCTCAGCGAGGCGTACGGCGTCGCCGGCGAGGCGGAGGCCGCGCGGAGCGCCTCGGAGGAGGCGCTCAAGCTGGTCGGCACGATGCCGCCGACGATCGCGGGGCGGGTGCGCGCGCAACTGGCCGGCCCCCTCATCACGCGATCCGAGCGGTAAGCCCGAGTACCGGGTCCCAGCGCCGGGGGAGCCGGGTCAGCCGATCCGGCGCAGCGCCTCGGCCAGGCCGGCCAGGCCGACGGGGCCGAGCTCCAGGGCGGCGGTGTGCCAGGCGCGCAGGTCGAAGGCGTCGCCCTGGCGCCGCCTGGCCTCTTCGCGAGCCTCCAGCCAGGCCCGTTCCCCCAGCTTGTAGGCGATGGCCTGGGCGGGCCAGCCGAAGTAGCGCACCACTTCGGAACGGACCCGGTGCGGTTCGCAGCGACCGCGCTCGCGCAGCACCTCGCAGGCCGTCTCGAAGGTCCACCTGGAACCGTCGGGGAGCGGCAGGCCGAGGTGGACGCCGAGGTCGATGACCACCCGGGCGGCGCGCAGGGCCGACCAGTTGAGCATGCCCAGCCGGGTGCCGGGGTCGGTGAACCAGCCCAGCTCGTCGGCGAACCGCTCGGCGTACAGGCCCCAGCCCTCGCCGTGGCCGTCCACCCAGGAGACCCTGGCGAACCTGGACAGGCTGTCCCCGGCCACGCGCATGGCACCGTACTGCAGGTGATGACCGGGCACACCCTCGTGGAAGATCGTGGTCAGCTCGCTCCAGGTGGCGAACCGGGTCCGCCCGCCGACCGGCCACAGGGTACGGCCCGGCCGGACCAGGTCCTCGCTGGGCGAGTTGTAGGAGGCCGCGCCGGAGGTGGAGCTCACGTCGACCTCGGCCTCGATGCGCCGCACCGGTGCCGGGATGTCGAAGTGGGTGCCGTGCAGTTGCTTGATCGCCCAGTCGTGGCGCTCCTGCAGCCAGGCCTGGTACTCCTCGACGGAGCCGACGGACTGGGTCTCGTTGAGGATCTCGGTCGCCTCCTCGATGGTCGCGCCCGGTTTGATCCGCTCGACCTCGGCGGCCGTCTCGGCCTCGATGCGCTCCAGTTCGGCCCAGCCCCACTCGTACGCCTCACGCAGGTCGATGTCGGCGCCCAGGCTGATCCTGGCCGCGACCGCGTAGCGCTCGGGCCCCACCGCGTCCACCTCGGCCGCCCTGGGCGCGTACTCCTCGCGCAGGTAGCGCGCGGCGTCGGCGTAGGCGGCGTGGGCCGCGGCCGCCGACCTGATCAGCTCGTCCCTGACCGGGCCCTCGCCGTAGGTGGCGACGAAGGCGTCGTGCGCCGGAGGGGTGTCACCCGAACCGGCGAACTGATCGGACTGGTCGGCCATGGCCAGCGCCTGCCTGCGGGCGCCCCGCAGGCCCGCCTCCAGGCCCGTCTCCAGGCTCTCCCGCCAGCCGGCGAGCATGGTGGGGATCGCCGCGAGACGGGCGGCGACATCGCGCCACTCGTCGTCGCAGCCGTGCGGGAGGAGGACGACGCTGGACCGCACCCGGTAGGGCAGTCCGAAAGGCGCGGCCACCCAGCGGAGTGGTTCGCCCAGGTCGTGCCAGGCGAGCTCGGCCTCCAGCCGCTCCCGCAGGTGGGCGCCCGCCCGGACGTCCGGCTCCCCGGTGGGGACCATCGCGTCGAGGCGGCCCAGGGTCGCGCGGATCAGCTCCGCCCGGGCGGCGCTCCCGGCCGGGCTGTGGTCGGTGGCGGCGACGAACTCGGACACGATGCCCTCGGCGCCCGCCGCGATCGGATCGAGCGCCGCCCAGCGGGTGACGTACTCATCACAAAGCGCAAAGATCGGAGTGCTCATGTCCGGAACGTAAAACGGCGCGGCATCCATCCCCCATCCATCCTCTATCGAGCCCTATCCGGCGAGCCGAGCCGCTCAGGGCCACGGCCCGGTCCGCGCCAGGCGCTCAGCGCCGGATCGATGAGCGCCCGGCGGGTGTCGGACAGGTCTCCGGGGTGCGGTCGCTGCTCGGCCACGCTTCCGGCGTACCGGGGATCACCTCTTCTCTCCAGAGCTTAATGTCGTTTAACAATTACATATGTTGATGTTCCTGGCATTTTAGGTGAGACAGGATTTTCCTGGATGAGACCGACATTTTGGAGCCTGCTCATCGAAGGCTGTCGTTTCGGAATCCATCGAAAGCGCACAAGTCGGGCGTGCGGGCTACCGAATGGATCGGGTGATTCCCCATCTCCTGGGATCAACCACCCATTTGGCGGGCGAGCATCAGAGGTGCCATACATGCTTTGTGGTGGAGTATCAACTACTTGTAATGCTTCTGCTCGCATGGCAATGTCTCGCTTGACTCTTTTTAACGGAGTCATCTCTTTCCTAAACGAAAGGATGGGCTCTATATGGCTCAGTGGAAAAACATCGCTGGAGGTCTCGCGGCGATCTCGGCCGGGTCCAGGAGCAACGTGTGGGGTGTCAACGCCGGCGGGAACATCTTCCGTTACACCAACAACGACGCCAGTCCCTGGGTTCAGATCCCCGGTGCCCTCAGTGACATCGGCGCGGCCTCCGACGGCACCGTGTGGGGTGTCAACTCCGGCGGGAACATCTTCCGCTACACCGGGGACCAGGGCTCGAACCACTGGGTGCAGATCCCCGGCGCCCTGACCCGGATCTCGGCCGG